>NZ_SJPW01000008.1:161552-436593 GCF_007860125.1 Rubripirellula tenax | reverse complement strand
CATCACGTAGCTTCTTGATGATCTGTTCGGGTGAATGTCGTCGTCGTTTCTTGCTCATGGAAAATCCTTCGCCGGAATTGGCTCTAGACTTTCATAACCCCTGGATCAGGTTTTGGGGAGCATTCCACGGTCTTGCGACGCATTGCAATCATCCCATCGCATCTTTCCAAGTTTCGCGATTGATCTTTATGGGGTGTGGGTGATGTCACTCCCTATGCGATCGACTTGCAGAACAATGAGAAGCTGGAGCGCACGAAAGATGAAGAGATGGCGAAAGTCCAATTTTTGTCCCGTCTTGTTATCGACATCGGAATTTTTGCTGGGCACCATCATCCATAGCGTGGCCGGCGGCGTAGTGGTGTGCGGCGGGATCGAGGTCGACCCGCTATGTCAGTTCGATTCTGGCCCGGTCAGTCCTAGCGTTCGATTTCATGCAAACACTGTACTTATTGATGAATGTTGTATTGGTCTACCGTGCAGGCGATCGACGCGGTAATCAAATTATGATCGACCGATCCGATTTTCACATCGGACGCCGGACGGATGCGCACCTTTGCATCAATAGCCGCTTGGTAAGTCGCCGGCACTGCGCAATCATTCAGCGACGCAGGGCTGTCGCCATCGTGGATTTTGGCAGCCGCAACCCTACGATCGTAAATGGACGGCCGTTGCCAAAGAACGACCTGTGTTTGCTACGGAATCGAGATAAGATCCAGATCGGACGAGACAGGTTCCGAATCCTGATCAGCACGGATATCGATTCCGACTCGAGTTCTCCTGGCGATGTAACAATGGAATCGCTGGTGCAAGAACTCGAGAACTTGGCTGCGAGTTGCAATCTTGATCGAGAACAAATTATGGCTGCGGCGGGTCACAACGTTCTTTCGGGAAGTTCTCCGCCCAGTTCGCATGTCGACCAAACTGTCGATGCCGAAGCGGTTCCTCAGTTTGAAACCACGATCCAAATACCCAGTGCTTCGGAAACCGTTTCAGAGGGAATCGACGGCGTGGCTGGAGATGGGCACGGCACCGAGGGTGTGGGTTCAAAAGAACCTCAGAAATTGCCGAGTCATCTGCGCCCGAAGGAACCTGTCAATTCACAGTCCGCCGCGGAAAACGCGCTAAGAAAAATTTTTAATCGCCGTTAAGGCAGGGTTGCATTCCCGAGTCCTGTCCCGGTGGTGTCGCATCAATGCTTTGGCGAAATGCTAACGCGAACCGATTGGTCGGCATTCGTCGTTGCCGCAATTTCAATATCGAGCATTTGTTGCAAAACTTCGATGTGCGTTTGGCTGTGCAATGACAGCGGTCCGGTTCTCATCTCGCTCGATTGACCACAGCTTGCGGCGATGCCCATCGGCAACAGCAACTGGTCGGCAAGGTACTGGCCGACGGGAAAGTTTCCGGCTAGGTACGACCGTGCCTCTCGCAACGTTGACCTCGCAACTTGTTCTGCTCGCACACCCACCTTGCCGATGCCGATGAACAGTTCGGTAACGTTGTCGAAGCCCAGTTCGATCATCACGACATTGCCGGGACCGCCCGATCGAGGCACTTCGATCGCTTCGCAAACCTTGGCGTCCCAATTCGCTTTACGGCGAATCACATTGCACTCGCGATTGGCAACCGAGATCGGGATTTTGGAAACAAGCGATTGCACCCGAGGTCGTAGCGTTCCGGTACGTTCTAGTAGCGACAAGCTCTGCCATTGCTCGATTGGTTCGACCCGCAGTTCGATCTCGCCACCACCAGCCGGATAGAAACCGTGGGCGTGAATCGTGGCTTCGACGTTTCCACCCATGCGGCGAAGAAGCGGCAAAAAGCATCGGTCGAAAAAATCAAACGGTGGCGCCCAGGATGCGTGCGTGCCACCGCCGATCGTCACGACCGACGCTTCCTCGGCAGATAACAGTGCTGGCAGGATCGTTTGCGCAACCAAGATTGCGCTCCCGGCCGATCCCACCTCGAACGTATAGTTTCCACCAACGGCGCGGGATGGCTCGAATGTCAACGTGGCTGAGCCGAGTTCATCGCCTTGAGTGGCGGCGCTGCATACTTGCGTGATCGCGCGGACGCCGGTCAGGTGCTGGCGCAGCAGGCCTGGTTTGGTGCGTCCACCGCGAATGTTATCGATACGCACCGGTTGCCCGGTGACCGCGGCCAGGGCGAGGGACGAGCGAACGATTTGTCCGCCGCCCTCGCCTCGGGTGCCGTTGATTTCAATCATCAATCATCCGCCTTGCTGGCGTCCTTGATCACAAAGCGTGCTTTCAATCGTGCAACTTCGCTTGCCAGTCCCGCCGTCTTGACCGACCGCAGGACTTCGTTGAAGTCCTTGTAGGCAGCCGGTGCTTCGTCGATCGGATACTTGCGACAGTTGCTCAGAATATCGCCGGCGTCTAGCTCTGCATCCACCGTCGTTTGGTCCAGGACCCGCTTCGCATGCCGGCGACCAAGGACTCGACCGGCGCCGTGATTGACGCTGAAGCACGACGCTGCCGCACCGTCATCGGCCACCATCACCGCAGATCCGTCGCGAGGGTTTCCAGGTAAGAGAATGGGGTGGCCCGTTTTTGCAAACGGAGTCTCGGCCAACGAATGGTGACCGGCCGGCATCGCGCGAGTCGCACCCTTGCGATGAACCCACGCGGACCGGTTGTCCACGATTTCTTTTCGAGCAATGTTGTGGCTGATGAAGTACACGAGATTTCCTTGGGCGCCGGGAATCACTTCCCGGAATGCTTCAAGTACGAGGGAGTTGATCAGCAAGTGGTTCACGGTCGCGAAGTTTGCCCCCAACGCCATGTCGTCCAAGTAGTCGTTCGCTTCGTCCGTTCCCAAGGGAGCGTAGACGAGTTGGCGATCACCCGCGGGCAACGGAATGCCCCAGCGAACGAACTTTGTTTGCAGGCTGTTGAACTGGCCGGTTGCCAAGTTGTGACCGAATCCTCGCGATCCACAATGCGACAAGAACGCGACGTTGCCGTCAATCAATCCGAACGCCTTGGCAGTATCGCGAGCACGATCGCTCTGGCCGACTGCAACGACTTCGCATTCACCAAAATGATTTCCGCCACCGTAGGAACCGAGTTGTTGCATCTTTTCGCTGAAGTTGGTCATGTCGCGGCGGCCCAGCAGCTCGTCGAGTCGGGACTCAAGCGATTTCGGCGAATCGTCGTGTCCGACGTGGAACGAATCTTCGCATCGGAAGGCCCAGTCCGTTGGGATCCCCAGTGCTTTGCAAACGTCGCGGCTTGCGCCTTCGACAACCAACTGTTGACCGAGCGTTCGATTGACGTGCCGCGATTGGGGCACGCTTCGTTGTCCGCGGCCGGCGCCGGTGGGCGTGCGTTGGCAAATCGCCGAGATCAATGCGCGGCGAGTCTTGCGGTCCTCGATCGCTTCGGCGGGCAAGTCGAGTTGCAATAGGCTCATCGAGCACTTGATGTCCACGCCAACGGGGCCGGGATAGATGTGCGTCGGCGAAACCATCACGCATCCGACCGGCGCTCCGTATCCACAGTGGGCGTCCGGGTTCAAAACCAAGTCGGTCACGCCTGGTGCCGTCCGCGAGTTGATCGCTTGTTGCATGCACAGGACGTCAAACGTTTCTCGAATCGACTCGGTTCCGAAAATGCGAATCGGGGGAGTCGTTTCGGTCGGCAGGATTGCGGTCGCTTCACCCGTGGAAACCATTGCGGGGCCCGTGTAGGTGAAGCGTTTGGTTTCGGTCGTCATGGTGGCCTTCGGGAAAAGGGGGCTGTCGAATGCGGCTGCCAGTGGCAGGCGTCATTCAAAGTGATAAGTCTGGACTTCCATACAGCGAGAACCGTGCCAAACCTCGATTCCGTTTTGTAAGTGCCGTGCCATAAACGTGTTATGGAAATTGCATCTTCCGTCCCCTGTTATCTGTATCGCTGAAAAAGCATCGCAGAATCTCGTGTTGTATACTGTCGTATATGAAAAAGAAAACTGTTGTCCTGGGGCTGCTTGGCGTCCATCTCGACCAACCGCGGCGCGGCCACGACCGTTGGGCGGGCTGGCGGCCGTCCGTTGCGGTCTGCCAACAACCCGATTTGGTCGTGGACCGATTTGAGCTGATCGCGGAAAATCGATTCAACACCCTGGCCGGCCAGGTTGTCGCCGACATAGAAACGGTCTCGCCGGAGACATCGGTTCGGTCTCACATGATTTCGTTGGAAGATGCTTGGGACTTGGAAGAGGTTTATGCGTCGTTGCATCAATTCAGCCGCGACTACTCATTCGATACCGATCGCGAAGAGTATCTGGTGCACATCACCACCGGCACACACGTCGCCCAGATCTGTCTCTTTCTGCTGACCGAATCACGGCACTTGCCAGCCCGTTTGATTCAAACGTCACCGCCGCCCGGCAATCGACGCAAAGAAGCAGCGTCGGTCCAGGGGACTTATCAAATCATCGATTTGGACCTTTCCCGCTATGATCAATTGGCCGAGCGATTCGGGCAGGAGCACGACGAGGCGCGATCGATTCTCAAGCGGGGCATCGAAACGAAAGACAAGTCGTTCAATCAATTGATCGATCGTATCGAGCAGGTCACGTTGGCAACGAATGCACCGATTCTGATGACGGGACCCACCGGTGCGGGGAAGACACAGCTTGCCAAACGAATCTACGAACTTAAGAAGAGTCGACGCCAGATTGAGGGACCGTTGGTTGAAGTCAACTGCGCATGTATCCGCGGCGATCAAGCGATGTCGACGCTGTTCGGCCACGTGAAAGGTGCTTTTACCGGGGCAAGTTCCGATCGTGTGGGGCTGCTGAAATCGGCGGACGGCGGAATGTTGTTTCTGGATGAGATCGGCGAATTGTGTTTGGACGAACAGGCCATGATGCTGCGTGCGATCGAAGATAAACAGTTCACGCCGGTCGGATCGGATCGCTTGGTGCGTAGCGACTTTCAACTGATCGCGGGGACAAACCGAGACTTGATCGCGGACGTTGCGTCGGGTCGGTTTCGTGAAGACTTGCTGGCCCGAATCAATCTTTGGTCGTTTCGATTGCCCGGATTGTCCGAGCGACGCGCGGACATCGATCCCAACCTTGATTTCGAACTGCAGCAGTTCGCCAGTGCCAGTGGCCAGAAGGTGACGATCGGCAAAGAGGCTCGTTCCGCATTTGTCGATTTTGCCAACGATCCGTCGACGCCATGGCAGTCAAACTTTCGCGACCTGAACGCTGCGGTGACTCGCATGGCGACCCTAGCAGTTGGCGGTCGCATCACTGCGCCGTTGGTGGCCGAGGAAATCGATCGACTGCGGGCCAGTTGGCAAAGGACACAGCTTGCCGATTCACCCACCAGCGACTTGTCGTCGATCCTTGGCAGCGAGCGGGTGGCCGAGATCGATCGCTTTGATCAAAGTCAGCTCGCCGACGTCATTCGCGTATGTCGCCAATCAAAGTCTTTGTCGGCTGCGGGGCGTGAATTGTTTCAGATATCGCGGCAAGCAAAGGTCCGGCCTAACGATGCGGATCGATTGCGAAAGTACTTAGCGCGTTTCGGGCTGACGTGGGCCGACATTCAAGCTGTTGATGATCTTGGTGGCTAATGCACTGCCGATCGTTTTCGAATCCACCGCGGAGCTTGCGGAGAGTTCAAGAGAGTTCAATAGCTTTCGGCGACACTCTTCGCTTGTAAGGCTGTTCCGTTGTGGAACGTTTGCGTGATTCGGTGATGTCAAGCGATTTCTGAGCGGTGATCGTGTACCCGTCGCAGTAACGGGTACACGATGCGACAAACCGAGTTTATCGAACCAACCGGGCCGATCGGAATGGACGTCACATCTAGTCAGTGGAAATGGTTCTTGCAGGAACGAACGTCAACGGGCCGATGAAATGTTTGTTCACCCAATCCATCTCCCTGGTTTGGGATCAGCTCTTGTTCGATTGAACCGACAGTGCTTGGCGACCATCCTCCACCTGGTTGCCATTGCGTGGCACCGTTTGGGCATCAACCAACGCCGAGTCGATCCCAGCGATTCTTGCGTGGCGTTAATCCATGAGTCAATTCGATACAGCCGTCAATTCAGAAGACGCGGAGCTGAAGGAAGCCGTTTCCAACACGCGTCGCAAAACCCCGTCGACGTCACGAACGGCCCAGTCGCCTCTTGAGACTTATCTTCGCGAGATCAACGAAACCGCGTTGTTGACGGCGGATGACGAGCAGGAACTTGCCGGCCGCATTGCACAGGGCGACGTGATGGCGCGTGACCGGATGGTCCGTGCAAACTTGCGATTGGTGGTGAACATCGCTCGCGGCTACACCGGCAAAGGCCTCGGCTTGCAAGACTTGATCGAAGAAGGCAACCTTGGCCTGCTGCGTGCCGTCGAAGGCTTCGACCCAGCGGTGGGCACACGGTTCAGCACCTACGCCAGCTATTGGATCAAGCAATCGATCAAACGGGCACTGATCAACAGTGCAAAGACGATTCGCATCCCTGCGTACATGGTCGAACTGCTGAGCAAGTGGCGTCGAGCCACCGCACGATTGAACGAAGAGCTCGGTCGCACGCCGACCAACGAAGAAGTTGCACGCGTATTGGGTTTGCCCAAAAAGAAGTTGCCGATCATTCGCAAGGCGATCCGGATCAGCAACAGCACTCCGCAAAGCGATCAAACCGATTCGGGATGGTCGTTGGGCGAAATGGTGATGGACGAACGACTGAAATCGCCCGACGAAGAGATGCTCGATCACGACATCTTGCGTCACGCGATGGAACTGTTGGACGACCTGGAAGAGCGCGAAGCCGTTGTTTTGAAATTGCGATTCGGGTTGGACGGCGACGAGCCCAAGACGTTGAAAGAAATCGGAGCCGAACTGGGGCTGACGCGAGAACGCGTTCGCCAGATCGAAACCGAAGCCCTGCGTCGCTTGGCAGACGGTTTGACCGACCCTCGCGACCGCTAGTCGGGACATCTATCTGCGAGCAAAGCACTCGACCTAGAGGATGTACCACCCCCGGGACATCCGATCGCTCAGTGATTTACAATGGTGGGAAGTTGTTCAAGCCAGCTTCCCTCCATTTATGCGTGCCGACCCGCCATGCGATTTTCTGCAAACTCCTCTGCAACGTTTCTTTTGTTGACATTGGTCCTCGTCCATTCCTCGCTCGCCGATGATCCGCCGAAAAAGAAGGGCAAGAAAGCGGCAAAGGACAAGCCTGCCGTCGTAAAGCCTGCGGAAGGAACGCCCGAAGCCAAAAGCGAAGCAAAGCCCGAGTCGCCGCCGGAGGTTTCCATCTTCGCGGACAAGAATCTTGAGGAAGCCGTCCGCGCCGAGGTATTCGCGAAGCGAAACAGTCAGGCACCCATCGCGGCGTCCGACGTCGCCAACATTTCACGCGTGATTGGCAAGGGCAAGCAGATCAAAAACCTCAGCGGCCTGGAGCACTGCAAGTCGCTGATGATGTTGGATCTGGAAGACAATCAAATCAGCGACCTGACGCCCATCGCTGGGCTGTTGCGTTTGCAGTCCGTCACGCTGGCGGGCAACAAAATCAAAGCCCTCAAGCCGCTCGAAAAGTTGGTGTCGATGCAGTTGCTGGATCTTTCCGGCAACCAAGTCGATGATCTAACCGCGCTCGAGGCGATGTCGAATCTTCGCACGCTTTATGTTGCCGACAACCAAGTGTCGAAACTGGATCCGCTTTCTAGCCTGACCAAAGTGTGGTCCTTGGATGTATCCAACAATCGAATCAACGACCTGTCGCCCCTTGCTAAATTCGGTTGGCTGACGTCGTTGGATATTTCGGGGAACGAAGTCGAGTCGCTGCAACCGTTGTCCACTTTGAACGAGCTGGACATGTTGATGATGTCGCGTAACCGCGTCAAAGATCTTGGGCCGTTGGTCGACATGTGCAAGAAAGACTTTGAGCGCGACCGACGATTCTCGCCCTACCTAGAAGTCTATTTGGGAGAAAACCCAATCGACGAGAAAGCGAAAGCGAAGCATGTCACCGAGCTCGAATCTTTCGGCGTTGACGTCTTCGATCGATAGCCACTTGATCGTCGCTGCGTGCTATCTGCCTTCGCGCAACCGATATCCCAATAGGTCATCCAAGTCGGGCTCGGCCTCGATCGCTTGGACGGTCCGTTCGACGTCATAGACCACGCGGCGAAATTCGACACGTTCTTCGTCGTAGATGGCGTAGCAACTTCGCGAATCACCGTCGCGCGGTTGTCCGACGCTGCCGACATTGATGAGAAAACGCTGCTGTGGATCCGAGACAACGTAGCCCGAGCCTGTGTCGATTGGGCGGACAAATCGCAAATCGTTGGTGAAGACGCCGGGCACATGCGTGTGGCCTTGAAAGCAAACGTGCGTTACCAGCGAGAAGAGTTTCTCCATTTTCTTGACATTTTGAGTGTCTTCTGGAAAAACGTATTCGTTGGTTGGGCTGCGCGGCGAACCGTGAACGAACATCGCGCGATCTTCTTCGACCAGTCGCGGCAGCGAACACAGGTATTTCATCCGTCGCTTGCTGGCTTCGGGGCCATCGGGGCCGCATTCGATTTGGGACCGAGTCCAAAAGATCGCCTGCTCGGCCGCCATGTTAAAGCCTTCGGGATCGAACAGCGCACTGCTGTCGTGATTCCCTAAGACACAAAAATCAAACTCCATCACCTTGTCCAGGCATTGGCAGGGTGATGGTCCGTATCCGATCACATCACCCAGGCAAACGATTCGGTCCACGTTCTCGCCACGAACGTCTTCGAGGACGGCTTCGAGTGCGGCCAAGTTGCCGTGGATGTCGCTGAGAATCGCGGTGCGTGTCACAGTTTTTGCGATGCGGAAAGCGGGAGTGAAGGAACGACGACCGATCGAAATCAGCGACCGTGTTTTAGCCGATCGCCCAACGCATCGGACAGGTCAGGCACGTTGTAGATCTTGTTAGCGGTTTTGTCTCGATCATAGTCAACCCGGCGGTAGGTCAACGACATTTCATCGGTGTCGACGATGACATAGCACGATCGATTGTTGTCGTCGCGAGGTTGTCCCACGCTGCCGACGTTGATCAGCAGTTTGTCGCGGCCCAATTTATAGACGTGGTCGCATTCGTCGGGCGAAATGAATTCACACTCAGTCGTGAACACGCCGGGCAAGTGCGTATGCCCCATGAAACAAAACTGGGTGACTTTGCCGAATAGGATTTCCATTTTCCGCGTATCGAACACGTACTCGGGGAACACGTACTCGTTAGTGGGGTCGCGTGGCGAACCGTGGACAAATTTGTAGTCACCTTCGTCGATCTGGCGCGGCAGTTCGCCAAGAAAGTCCCATCGCTTGTTGACCTGGGCCGGCGAACCGGGGCCGTTGTCCAATTGGTCGCGTGTCCAGTAGATCGCCTGCAACGCCATCGGATTGAATCCGTCCGGGTCGAAAAGCGCGGCCTGGTCGTGATTTCCCAAGATTGTCGCCTTGCAGTGTCGAATGACCAGATCAAGGCACTCGCAAGGATTGGGGCCGTAGCCGATGATATCACCGAGACAGTAAATCTCGTCGACCGACATCGTCTCAATATCGGCCAGGACCGCCTCGAGAGCCTCGAGGTTTCCGTGGATGTCGCTAATGAGCGCTCGCTTCACCGGTGATTTCCTGGGCAGCAATGGAGTTGACGTTGGACAAACGGTCCAACCCGAATTGTAGAGGGAATAAAAATTGAACGACAATCCCACCAGTGGCGATCCTCGCGCTTCATCCCGCGGTGCACAGCATAGCCTGCAACTGGCGATCGAGACGACATCAAGAGCGGGGTCGGTGGCGCTTTTTTTGAAGGATCGTGTCCTTGATTCCGTCTCCCTTGATCCAAGCCAGCGATCTGCCGCAACCCTCACGACCGTGATCGGTTCGATCTTAGAGGGCGTAAAATCGTCGGGTCAGAGCATCGATTTTGTTTCCGTCGCATCTGGCCCGGGCTCGTTTACGGGCTTAAGAATCGGCGTAACGACGGCAAAATCGCTGTGCTACGCGCTGGGGATTCCGCTGGTTTCCGTTGATTCACTCGCCGCGATCGCCGCTGCCCGATTTCACGCGGACCCGGAGTTGGGAGAAGTTTTGGTCGCCCTCGATGCGTTTCGCGGCCAGGTTTTCGAGGGCCGATTCACGAGGAGAATGCTGCTGCCATCTGCGACTAGCGATCTGAACGATTGGTCGGCGATCCCAGACTGTGTTGGCGTCCGCAGCTTGTCGGAGTTCCGATCCGACCTGCCCACTGCGGTCGGTTCGGATAATACGCCGTTGGCGCTTGCGGGTGACGCCAAGCCATTCGGCGATGCCGAAGATCGCCGACTCGAAGGGACATGCGACGCGATCGGTGTCGGAATCCTGGGGAATCTGGCCGCAGCCAGGGGGGATTTCACCGACCCAATGATCTTGGTGCCACGCTACTTGAAGGCCAGTTCGGCCGAAGAAAAAGCCGCCGAGGCCCCGGGAACCTAAACAGCAATCATCCAAATAGCAGTCAAGCGAACGGACGCCAAGCAAAGCGAACACAGGCTGATTTCGGTCACTTCGCCGTCTGGTGGGCTGCTGTTACGGCGGCATCAATCGTGCTTAGATGCTGCGCAAACCGAGCGCCCGTGTACTGGCTCGGTGGAGCTGAATCGGTTTCTAACAAGTAGTTCAGCAGTCGGTTTGCCGTCTCAGGATCACTGTGATTGAAGACTAGGTACAGCCAAAGATTCCAAAGATCGTCACTGGCGAGTTCGTTACAGCGGATCCATTCGTCGATTCCACGCGAGATGCGGATGGGATCATAAGAACGCCATGACGCAGGATCGCCGCTCTGTATGTTGAAAACCAAATACGCCGTCAGTTTCGTGTACAGCAGATCCGACACGGGCCGTTCATGAAGATTTGCAACCGCGGGCGCCAAACTAAGTGCCGTACCCGGTTCACCGAACCATTGCGGTAAGAGCTTGAAGCTGAGCGCACGATGAGGCGTCGCCTCGCCCGGATAGAGTCGGCATGCCTTTTCGCAATAGACATCCACGTCCTCGAGTTTGCCATTGGTTTCCAGGGTGGTCTGAATCAGCGTATCGAGCGCTTGAAGGGGTGGGGACGGGCCGTCGCAGATTTTTTTCAGCGCGTCACGCGCCTCGACACACTTCTGCTTGTAACTGTCCCAGTTCGACTGGCCGCCGCGGCCAGATTCGGTCTTCTGTCGTTCTTGCCAAGCCAGGCGATACAAGCGAAGTCCATTCGCGGCGATCGCCGTCTCGCTGCCGTCGTCGAGCCACTTTTGGAATCGGACCAATTCTTCTTTCGCGGCCTCTTCGTCGCTTCCCTCGGACGCGTTCCAGCGATTCGCGATGGCATCGATCAGGGCACTGCGGAGTTCTTCCGGCGTGCGACGAAAGCAAAATCGCGACTGAGTTTTGATGATCGCCATCATCCGATCGATTGAATCGAAATCGGCATCGTTCATCGATTTGACCACCAATTGTTTCGTGAAAATTGGCGAGGTGGGGGCAAACGGATGTCGTGGACCAACCGAGATGCCTCGACCGTCACAGACGGCAACGACGTCGCCGGCGCGGCTGTGGGAAAACCGGATCGGCACTTCGGGCAACACGATGGGCAGGGAGTGGCCGCGACCATATGCATAGTGGCTGAACAGAATGACTTGCTTGCGACCGTCAACAATTCGATGTGCCACGCAAATCAGCGGGCTGAAATAGTCGTCAGCTTGTTTCATCATCGAAATTTGAATCGGTTTCCAATTCATTCGATAAGCATAAAGATTGTCCGGTTCGTCACGGTCGGTCACATGATACGCGATTCCGTCGCCATCGGACCAAGCGTCGCTGTTGTGCCCACAGGCGATCGAGATGTTCGGATCCAGTTGCACGTTTTTGGGCGGATCGATTTGATCGACGATGCGATGGTTCTTCAACAAATAGATGCGCGGTTTCGAATCGACGACGGTCGCGATGCGTTTGCCGTCGGGGCTGAGCGAGGCTGCCCGCAACGTGATGCGTTGACCGACGTGGTAGGCTTCGACCGACGTCAATTGCGGATCACCGCCGTGCATTTTCCCGGACTCGCCCAGCATCATCATGGATTCGTCATCGTCGGTGACCTGCCAATGAATAATGGGCTCGCCAATTCCGTCGCAGCGGCCGATTTCCGAGCCGTCTTTGCTGCTGATCCGAACGATCAACGCATCCGACGCTACTAGCATGTCCTTGCTGGTACCACAGAACCGGATTGCTTTGGCGGCGTTGGCGCCGCTTTGGAACGCTGGCGGCAAGTCACGGTGCCCCAGCAACTTTCCGTCGTCGGTCCGATACATCGCCAGACCTTGATCGTCGATCACGATCATTCGTGTCCCGTCGACGGAAACATCGAACGCTTGTGGCCCCACAAAGCTTTTCGGATCCAACGTCACAGTGGGTGTGAATTCGGAAGAGTGGGTCGCAAAGGCATCCTCCAGATAACGCTTGGCTTGATCGGAAAGTCCTTCGCTGGACCAAGGGACGGTTTCGGCGGTTGTCCGATCCGGCACCTGCAGTTTTTCGTCGAAGGCCGTCACGTAAGCCATTGGAACGGGCTTCGCGATCACGTACCCAGTGCCCACCAATGGCCACTGGTACTTTTCCGAGCTCGCGTCGACTTCGGAAGTATTTGTTGCCAAGGCCGTGGACGATGGACGCCACGGATTGGAGTCGTAAATCGGATCGCCGCAACCGGTCACTGCGATGAATCCGGTTGCAGCTAGCAGCATCCGTGTCAACATTTTCGGAGTGATCATAGGGGCTCCGGTGCAGAGACTTGGTTGTATAGGTCGGCGAATCGGTCGATGTCGATCAACGCATCCGTTGGTGCAGCACCGAATCGAAACCATTGCATGGATTGACCGGACTGTTGCTGTTGAGTGATTGCCTTTTGCATCTGCCACTGCTCGACTTCGACGATTCGCTGGGACGACAAAAGTCGCGTCATCAACGCGGTTGGAAAATCAGTGCCATCGATGTCGAATACGATGCGAGTTTGATTGGCCAGTTCGGTGAACTTCTTTTCATCGACGGTGCAGTCACGCATCACCAAAATTTCAAGTCTCCCGGCGCTGGCGATCAGAGCCGACAACAGATCGTCGTCGAGCGTGTTGCCGGAAAGGTTCAAGTACTCTAGGGAAGCGTCTTTGAGGATCCGCTTCATCGTTTCGCCGCCGATGTTGACGTTCGCCAGCGAGAGTGCCTTCAATTGAGAAAAGTCCATTGATTTTGAGATGTCGCTCACATCCACTTTTGTGCGATCGAGGACCATTCGATACGGTATGCCACCGCTGCACAAATGATTGATTGTCTTTTCGGTGATGGCTGTGTCTCGAAAATCCAAGTGTTTTACGAAGGGAAGTTTCGGCCACTTCAATGCGATTTCGTCCGTGACCAACGTGCCGGGCAAGCTCAGCGACGATGTTGTCGGACCGATTGGTAGTCGTTCGATCGCCTCGGTCGAAAGGTTCGGGTAGGCCAGCGTCAGCGTGTCCATCGTCTTGCAACCCTCAATCGCCTCTGTGGTTTTGTCCGTCACGCCCGGTCCGCCGACGGCGAAAAAATTTGCCGAATCCAGTCGCTCGATCGTCGCGTTCTCGGGAAACGGGCTTTGCAATGACAATCCCGCGATCGAATTCGCACCGATAATTTCCAGTTTTCGGACATAGCCGAGCGAAAGTGCGATCGACAATGACGGCGAATTGAATATACGAACATCGCCAAAAATCTCGGTCGAAAACGGTTTTAGATCCAGTTCGCGAATGCTGGCATGGTCAACGATTTCAAGTGTCGTCTCGTTCGATCGCATGAAAAAGTTGTCATCATTTTTTGGCGAAATACTTAGATGCTGGAGTTTCGGAAACGTATCGAGAATCCAGCCGAGGGCTTTTTCGTCGCTTTGCGATTCGTGCAGGTCCAGGCGAACCAATTCGGTTAGGTCTTCAAGAGATTTCCACTGCTTCAGTGTGGTTCCGGTTTGGGACAAACGAAGATCACGGATGCGGGCGTTCTTTGCCAGCGGCGACAGGTCGGCGTTTGCCAGCGGCACAGCGTCCAAGTCGATAAGCTCGGGACCGTCGCTTGCCCCCAATCCTTCCAAGACTGCCTGGATGGCCGCGGGTTTGATGTTTGTTTCGTAGGGTTGGTTTCTATAAGTCTTGTAATAAGCGCCAACGAATGCGCCTTTAAATTTGGGGGTCTCCCGTAGGATCAACCGTTCCATATCCGGCATGAAAAAATACAATTCTTCAAATTCCGGCGCGTTACGGATCTCGATCGTACTGCACCAAATCTGTCCCGGCGATTTGCCACCGCGAGGGACGCGGGCTTCCCATTGAATCTGACTGTCGGAAAGCTTTGTCAGTTTGGGGAGATCGCCGAGTTCCAACGCAAATTTTTGGAACGTGTCCAAGCGGACTTCTTCTAGCATCGGCATCCGTTGCAAACGAACAGTCATCGCATCCGAATTGGCGAGCGTATCGAACTCCTCAACGGCCAGCGTCTTCAATCGCGGCCAATCCGATAGCAGCAGCGATTCCGGCTCGCCGCCCGGGCCGGGATGTCCGATTCGCAGTTCGACCAGCGATCGAGACCACTCGGGTCTTTCGATTTCGGAGGGCCGAACATCGCTATGGATCAGATTCAATCGTTCGATGCCGGTCAGTCCCTGGATGTCCTGAGCATCGACACTCGTCCGCATCAAGTTCAGTGTCCGCAAATTCGGCAGGCTTTGAATCATCTCGATCGTGCCGGCGTCGAGCGGACGACCGGCGACGCGTAGGTCGAAGATATGAGGGTTGCTGCCAAGGGAATGCAGTTGCGACTCGTCGAACTCGTTGCCTCCGACACGGACCACTTGCAATTCATTGAGTTCGAAAATCGACTGAAGTAAGTCGATCTTGGGATGCTCGATTCTGACGCTGTGAATTCGAACGAGGCGATCTCGCAGCGATGACGGGATCCGTTCGGCAAGAAATTGAGGAACCCATGCCGAGACGGCAACACCGCCACCAGCAGAGCGGATCCGTTGTTGCAGGTCGGCATCGCGTTTGGCGAGACTGCCCAGGTGTTGCCACCACGCAAAGCCGATGGCCAAAAACGTCGTCAAGACCAGCAGGTCGCCGATGGACAACGTGCGAACTCCGGTCTGGCCCCGGTTCGACCGACGACGGGAATACACCGCCAATGTGATAGCGACCAACAACGCCAACCCAAGATTCATTGCCAGGGGGACGACGGCAAATCGGGAAACGGGTGAACGGTTCGCGTACGCATCGTCGGATGGGTACTGAATCAGATATCGGAATGGCCAACCGGCCATCCTTGGTACTGGGGGCATTTGAATCGGAAAGTCGACAACCGACTCGATCGCCGCATAGCCGCTGTTTGCCGAGTTCGCGTACTTGTACGGAAGATTCGACAGCACCGTGATCGCGACGACCAACAAACCAACTTGCCAAGTCTGACGCTGCAAAGATGGCGCCGCTTCGGTGACTTTGGCTGCATTCTCAGAAGGTTTCATGGGCGTCTCCGAACGAACGCTGGCAAGCGAAAGCAAACTGTTGATCCCGTCGTGACCCCCACTTTGACCGATCGCAAGCTCGGATTCAACTAAGCACGGGGCTCAGTCAGGGCAAATCAGTTTTTGAAACTGGGTAGTTCGAATCGTCTTGGCTTGCTCCGCAATCCAACGTGTTCCAGGCATTGGAACGGCGGAGTGATCCACGACGATCGTTGCCCAAAATTTAAAACCGATCAGCCCTGGGACTCAATCGCTCCGTTTCGTGGTTCGGGCCACAACGCGATGAAAGTGTAAGTCGACTTCGCGGTCGATCACGCGACGAACACCTTCGACCAAGCACTCCGGTTCGTTTTCTCGTTCGCCGCGTGCGATGATGTCGTCGATGGGCGTACCCGGTGACACCGAAAACGTGCGTTGGTTGATGGTTTGGTTGCCGGCATCCAGTTCGGGAATGATGAAGTGGCACGTCGCGCCGAACGTTAACATGCGGGCGGCGTAGGCATCATGATAGGGACGGAAGCCGGGAAACCCGGGCAGCAATCCATGGTGCAAGTTGACGATGCGTCCACCGGCGAACTGCCAACACGTCGATGGAGGCAAGACGCGCATGTAGCGAGCCAGTACGACATAGTCGACGTCGAAATCGTCTAACGCCTGAACCATTTTCGCGTCGTCGGCGGCGCCCTGTTCATTTCCAATCATCCGATACGGAACGTCAAACTCAGCCGCCAAGCCAGCCAGCTTCTTTCGGTTCGAAATCAACACGGCGGCTTCGCCGTCGATGGTGCCGTCGGCGATGGCTTCTAGCATCGCACGAGGCGTGTGTTCGACGAATGTGCCACAGATCGCCAGTCGCGGCTTTCGGCCGGGTCGACGCTGGCTACTCCACACGCGGATCGCCAATCGAGTGTGATCGCCGATTTGACGCATCGCATCCACCAACGGTTCGTATTCTGCGGTGGGAATATCGATGCGACAGATCATTGCGAACAGGTGGGCTTCGTCGTGGTCATACATCTGGATCTCAGCGATCCGTGCGCCGCGACCGGTGACGTGGTGAATGATGGGGTCGGCGAGGCCGACGTTGTCGGGCCCCAGGGCGGTGATGACGACTTCCACGATTCGCGACTCCCGATGAGACAAAATGGGCTCCGTCACTCGACCAGCCCTGTCGACACAGTATTCTATGACTCGCCCGACTTGCCGACCCCGGGCAGGCTTTGTTACCGTTTCGGCAACCTTGGCCCGCGATCTGGGCCGTCGACCACCGCCTTGGATGCCAACATGTCCGTCGTCTCTCTACCCGCCAAGCGTCGCCGCAGCGATTATCCCGAAGCTGCAAATCTTTGTGAACATTGCACCGCCAAGTGCTGTCACTACTTTGCGTTGGGCATCGACGAACCGGAAGTCCGCCGCGACTACGATTTCATGCGATGGTACCTGTTGCACGATCGGGCGACTTTGTTTGTGGAAGACACGACGTGGTATTTGTTGGTCCACACGACCTGCAAGCACCTTCGCGACGACTATATGTGTGGCATCTACGAAACTCGACCTCAAATTTGCCGTGATTACACGACGGCGGAATGCGAGTTCGAAGACGATTGGTGTTACGAAAAGTACTTTGAGAGTCCCGAGCAAATCGACGAGTACGCCGACGCCCTGTTCGGCCCCCAGTTCCCGGAACCCGATCGAAAACCGGAACACTCGTTGCGAAGCCGGAAACCATCCGGTTTGCCGATTGCCTAACAGCCTTTTTCAACAGGCTGTTAAGCCAGCGTTCTGACTGGCAATCTTTACCGACCAAACGTTTTTTGAAAGTCATTTGCCGGCATGTCGTTGATTCAACCTCGCACACTGAAGGGCTTCCGCGACTATTTGCCCGCCGTCATGATGCCTCGCGAGCAGATGATGCAGACGGCTCGTGAAGTGTTTCGATCGTTCGGTTTCGCCCCGATCGATACGCCGGTGTTGGAATATCTGGAGATCCTTTCGGGTAAGGGCAGCGACGAAACCGACCGCCAAATTTATCGCTTCCAAGACAACGGTGGACGGGATGTCGGGATGCGGTTTGACCTGACGGTCCCGCTTGCCCGTTTTGCGGCCCAGCACATTGGTGTCTTGGGAACTCCGTTCAAGCGATATCACATTGCCCCGGTGTGGCGCGGCGAGAATACCCAAGCCGGTCGCTATCGGGAATTCGTTCAATGCGACTTCGACACGATCGGTACGACTTCGGTTTTGGCCGACATAGAAGCCGTTGCCGTTATCAACCATTTGCTCGAAGCGATCGGGTTCGACCGGTTCACGATCAGCATCAACAATCGCGTCATCCTGTCGGGTCTGCTCGAGTTGCATGGGTTGGCGGACAAGACAGTTCCGGTACTGCGAAGCCTCGACAAGTTGGCGAAAATCGGCCGCGAGAAGACTCACGAAGAAATGTGCCGAGTCGCCGAAATTTCATCCGAACAAGCGGACGCCGTATTGGCACTCGCTGCGTGTGACGGTGATGCCGAAGCGGTTTTGGCCCGCTTGCCCGAGATCACCGCAGGCAGCGAAACGGCCGCTGAGGGAATCGTGCGGTTGACCGAGATTTATCGCGGTGCGGTTGCATCGGGCGTTCCCACGCGTCGGCTGAAAATCGACGTCTCGATCGCCCGCGGACTCGATTACTACACTGGCGCGATTTTCGAAACGACGCTCGACGATTTGCCTGAAATCGGCAGCATCTGTAGCGGCGGTCGCTATGACAACTTGGCCGGCATGTACACCAAACAGCATTTGCCCGGCATCGGTGCTTCGCTGGGTTTGGATCGTCTGTTGGCAGCGATGGAGCAACTGAACCTGTTGCCGGTCGCATCGACGCCGGCACCGGTTTTGATCGTCTACTTTGACGAGGATCGCCGCGACGATTACTTAAAGATGGCGGCGAATCTGAGGGCAAACGGAGTCGGAGTCGAGGTTTATCCGGACTCAAAAAAGCTGGGTGCTCAATTGAAGTACGCGGACGGTCGAGGCTTCACCGCCGCCATCGTCGCCGGCGGAAACGAATGGGCGGAATCACGCTGCCAAGTCAAAACGTTGGCAACGAAGTCAACGACCGATGTCGCCTACACGCACGACGACCCCGCCGCTTTGGTCGCGGTTTTGAAACAGCAGTGTGACTCTCGCTAGCGGTGATGTCGGTGGGAGATCTGACTAGTTGGCCGGAACCGATGGCGATACCGGCGTTGATGGTGTGACGACAGCGTTGTCGTCGTTGTTATCAATCGCGGAGATCACCGCTGCTGTGCCAGCGAGCCCTGCAATGCCGCTGCCGCCACCGAGCCCAGCGGAACCACTTCCGCCACCCGAGAATCCCCCGCCGCCCATCGGCGCGCCACCGTAGGGTGCCGATCCGGCGCCCGATCCGATTGGGCCGATCGGGTCCCCGATCGTATCGCTGTTGACCAGTGGATCCGCTTGCTCGGCGACCGATGGTTCGTTCAGGCGAGGGTAGTATTTGGTGATCGATTCGACCACGTTCGTGATCATCGTCGGCGGTACCAACACGACGGGCAAGACGTCTGTGGATTGAACGGCGGTGGAAACCAATGTGCTGGGCGCTGTCGACGTGTCAACGACGCCAGACATTGCGCTGGCCCGAAACGCAAACGCCGCATATCCCGCTTTCCCGGAAGCGACCAGTCCGTGAACGCCAGGTCGCACGCCGGTCAGCTCAAAGTTTCCATCGCTATCGCTGGTCGTACTTCCGACCTGGTTACCGTTGAAGTAGATCGTAATGTTGACATCGTTAATGGAGGTCTGATCGTTGCGATCCACCAGAACGAGTCGACCGAGAAGCAGGCCATCGGCACCGAGCTTCACGCGGTAGTTAAAACGGTCGCCAACGTCGTCCAAGTTGATCGAAGATTTCGACATGCCCTTGATGTCTGCGATGCGATCGAGTGCCGAACGCAGCGTTTCAGCCTTGATCTTCAGCAGCGTCATTTGAGTCGGCTCCGCGTCGGGCGCGAGCGACAAATCATCTTGGTCAGCGGCGGCGGGCTGTTTCTTGAAATTCAGAACCGTGGTGCCGTGGACGCGGTCGCTGGACACGGTCAGAACATTCAGCCCCGATTCGACATTGTCGATCGTCACGACACCCCGGTTGTCGGGTTTGAGCCGAGACGTCTTGCCGCTGGGACGAACGACCGTTACCTGAGCGTTGGCGAGCTCGGTAGCTTCGTCTTGCAGGGCTGAGAGCAAGTCGAGCTTGACTTTGACTTGACGCGAATCCGAAAAGTAGGCGACGTTGTCGGCCGGAAGTGGCTCGGCGTCAACTTGAGCAACGGCAACCTGCGTTTGCTCGGCTTCCTGATTCGCTTGATCCGCTTTTGCGTTACCGACAACAACGGCGCAACACAGCGCGGTGAAGAGGATGGGTTGGAACCTGATTTTCATCTGAATGCTCACGCGACTGGAGGCCGGTCGTCGGACGGGTCACTGGTGCGAGCGGTATTCCGACTACGTAAACCCGCTCGGGGAATCTCTAGGCTAGACACCCCCTAAGTCCAGTCAAGCCAATCGCCGGTTCACACAATCGCAATTCCAGATTTTCTAGGCGATGCCCCACGGATGGCGAGCGAATCCGATGTCAGCGAGGCGAGAATCAATACCCGGGCAGCGCTGAGCCGTCGCCCAGATCGACCGGCGGCAGTCCGAGTTCCTTCCGAGCCGGATCCAGGATGGCCGCCGTCGCACTGGCTCCGACGCGAGTCACGCCCAGAGAGCGAACTTCCAAAAGCGTGGCTAAGTCGCGAACGCCACCGGCCGCTTTTACTTGGGTCGGGATCTTGGCGTGAGCCACCATCAATCGCAGGTCATCCATCGTCGCGCCGCCGGTGCCAAAGCCGGTTGAAGTTTTGATCCAGTCGGCGCCCGCGTCACAAGAAATTTCGCACAATCGAATCTTATGATCCTCTTGGAGATAACAGTTTTCGAAGATGACTTTCACCTTGCGATCTGATGCATGAGCGACGTCGACGATCGCCTTGATTTCGTCAGCGACCAGCGTCCAATTTCCGCTCAACACCGCCGAGATGTTGACGACCATGTCTAACTCGACGCCTCCGTCGGCGACGGCGGTCTTGGCTTCGGCGACTTTGCTTGATGTGGTTTGTCCGCCCAGGGGAAAGCCGATCACCGTGCTGGGCAGCACGGTCGTCGGCGTTAAAATTTCAACGCATCGTGCCAAGTAGTACGGCATGATGCAAATGCTGGCCACATCGTAGGCGGCCGCCATCTTGCATCCTGCTTCCAGCGCCGATTTGTCCAACGTTGGACTCAGCAGCGCGTGGTCGATCATCTTGGACGCATCGTGGTATTGATAGTTGGTCATGTGACGAGCAATCCTTGGCACCCAAGCGACGCCGCTCGCGAGTACAACACAAGAGTTCAGAATCCCGCGAACGGCGTCGCGGTGGCAACCTTTGAAGACTAAGTGGCGTACCGGACGGTGCCGTTTCCGGAAACGATTTTGCCGATCGGTTGGCAATCGATTCCGAGCGATTGAATCTGGGCGGCAATGTTGGCCGCGTAAAATTCGCTGACCACGGCCGCCATCCCAATGCCCATGTTGAACACGCGCCGCATTTCTGATGTTTCGATTTCGCCGGTTTCTTGGAGCCACTTGAAAATCGGCTGTGGCGTCCAAGCATCGGCGTCGATGATCGCGTCGACACCTTTTGGCAAAATGCGATCAAGGTTCTCTTCGAACCCGCCGCCCGTGATGTGGGCCAGTCCGTGCAAGACTTGTTTGACACGGTAATGCGACTGGACCGCTCGGATTGCCGACGTGTAAATTTTTGTTGGCGTCAAACACACGTCCGCCAAAGTGCCGCCGCCCAACGCTTCGGGGGCATCGTCCCAGCCCAGTCCTGCATCGGCAATGACCTTTCGCACCAACGAAAAGCCGTTGCTGTGCAAGCCGCTGGAAGCCAGACCTAGCACAACGTCGCCCTCGCCGATTTGCTTGCCGTCGATCAAGCGTTTCCGCTCGACGACTCCCACCGCGAAACCGGCCAAATCGTAATCTTCGGTAGCGTACATGTCGGGCATGATCGCCGTTTCGCCGCCCAACAGCGCCATGTCACCAGCAACGCAACCGTCGCTGATTCCCTGGACGATTTTTTCCAGTCGCGCCGGATCGTCTCTTCCCATTGCGACGTAGTCGAGGAAGAACAGCGGTTCGGCGCCGGTGCAAAGCAAGTCGTTGACGCACATGGCGACCAAGTCGATGCCGACCGAATCATGCCGCCCGGTGATCTGCGCGATTTTTAATTTCGTTCCGACGCCATCGGTACCACTGACCAAAACCGGTTCTTGATAGTTGCGTGCAAAGAGCTTGCCCGCAAAATCGAGCTGAAACAGTCCGGCAAAACCGCCGTCGCTGGCGATGACACGCGGACTGAATGTCCGATGCATCAACCGAGGCAACCGGCTCATGGATTCGGCGTAGACATCCAGGTCGACGCCCGCGTCTTTATAAGTGGCTGCCATGATGCGATGAATTCAGGAAAGAGAAAAAAGAACGCGGCGAATGCCTACTTAACGACCTTGGCCGACCGCAGGTGCAGCTCGGTCAATTGATCCGTGTCCACTCGGCCCGGAGCCTCGGTCATCATGTCGGCGGCCTTTTGGGTCTTCGGGAACGCGATGACTTCGCGAATGTTGTCCAAGCCTGCGAACAACATCACCCAGCGGTCGATGCCCAACGCGATTCCGCCGTGCGGCGGCGCACCGAACTTCAACGCGTTGAGCAGGAATCCGAAACGGTCTTCGGCCGTCGCTTCATCGATGCCTAGCAGGTCGAAGACCTTCGACTGAGTTGCTGCGTCGTGAATCCGGATCGTACCGCCACCAGCTTCGCTGCCGTTGATGACCAAGTCGTATGCTTGGGCGCGACACTTTTCGGGCGACTCGGTCAGCATCGCCAGATCGCTTTTCAGCGGTGCGGTGAACGGGTGGTGCATGGCGTTCCAACGCCCCGTTTCTTCGTCCTTTTCGAACATCGGGAACTCCGTCACCCAACTGCAATTGAGCACTTCGGGATCGATCAGCCCCAATTCGTTCGCCAATCGTTTGCGCAGTCCGGCCAAACCTTTGCAAGTGACTTCCCAAGAGTCCGCCAAGAACATCAGCATGTCGCCCGGTTCGCCAGCCATCAGCGTTTTGAATTCGGCCAGATGCTCGGGTTCGAGATTCTTGCTGATCGGGCTCCAAAGGGTTCCGTCGTCTTCGACACGGAACCACGCCAAGCCTTTGGCACCAAAATCATGTTTGACGTATTCCGTCAGCTCATCGATTTGTCGGCGTGAGTATTTGGTGGCGGCGTCCTTGACGTTGATGCCACGAACGAAGTTGCCAGCGTCGGCGGTTCCGCGGAAAACGCGGAATTCGGTCTTCGCCGCAACCGATGTGCAATCGACGATCTCCATTCCGAATCGCAAGTCCGGCGCGTCGTGGCCGAAACGCCGCATCGCTTCGTCCCACGTCAAACGGGGCAACGGCAATTTGACTTCCTTGCCCAACACCTCTTTCGCCGAACGTGCGACCAAACCGTCGATCAAACCGATGATGTCTTCGTGATCGACGAACGACATTTCCAAGTCAAGCTGCGTGAACTCGGGTTGGCGATCAGCCCGCAAGTCTTCATCGCGGAAACACTTGGCGACTTGGACGTAGCGGTCGAAACCGGCGACCATCAAAATCTGTTTGTAAAGTTGCGGCGACTGCGGCAACGCATAGAACTTGCCCGCATGCACGCGGCTGGGGACCAGATAATCGCGTGCTCCCTCGGGAGTGCTACGTCCAAGGATCGGGGTTTCGACGTCGATGAAGTCGTGCTCGGCGAAATAGTCACGCATCGTTTTGACGATTTTGCTGCGAAGTACCATGGCTCGCAGCATTGCCGGTCGGCGAAGATCCAGAAACCGGTACTTCAATCGCAGGTCTTCGCCGGGCAGGTCGCTTTGACCGGGCGTGAAGGGCGGCGTCGCGCACGGGTTGAGGACCTCGAAGTGCTCGCTGCGGACTTCGATATCGCCGGTCGCCAGCTTGGCGTTCGTCTTGCCTTCCAGTCGATTGGCGACTTTGCCGCGGATCAGGATCACCGATTCCGCAGAAACTCGGCCCGCTTCGGTGATCAGTGCCGCGTTTGCTTCGGGCGGGCCGATCACGACCTGCGTCAGACCGTACCGGTCACGAAGGTCAATGAAGACCGCACCACCGTGATCTCGCTTGCTTTCCACCCATCCGCAGAGGGTGACTTCGGTTCCGATGTGTTCTTTACGGAGTTGGCCGCAGGTGTGGGAGCGTAGCACGGGATCAATGAGGGGTTAGTGAGTTTTGACGAAGGGGGTTTTCCAAACCGACCGAGATTCTAGCGGCAAGAAGGCATCGACATGGAGGGGACTTGTTTGCCAAACATCGACGATGTCCCCGATCGAGGCTTCACGCCGAGCAAATGGCTAGACGGCAAGCTTTTTCAGCGCAACGGGCAATGGCGTCTTCGTGCTGACGAATTCGTTCCACCAGAGCGTCAATCGCTCGGCAACCGCTGGATCACCGAACTTCCACAATTCCATCGCTCGAGCGATCGGAAGCGTGTCGCCACGGACCAGTTCGACTTCGGCAGCCGCCGATAATACCAACGGGACCGACGCAAGCTGCCATGGAACCATCAATGACGTTTCTCCGGAACGTTGCCGATTGTGATTGCCAATCGCTATCCGCGTCACCAACCACGCCACGCGAACGACCTCGGGCACCAGCGGGTCCGCGTCGGTCAACATCGCTTCAATCCAGAACCGTTCGTTCGCTTCGTCAGAGTCGCCGCTGCCACCGACGAGCGGCTGAACCAGCCATCCCGATGTTCGCGTCGGCCACCAATCGCTGGGCGGGCTGTTGTTCCAAATCTGTCGTTCGACTTCTCGCAGCAGGCCTTCACCGTAGGTGTCCCAACGCTCCCTAAGCGGACGACCTCGAAGTTCCAACTGTTCGGCCAATTTCGGGTACCGACCTTGGAACGCTGATCGGGCGTCGATCAATCGATTCTTGATGATCTTGACTGTTTGTTCCAGCTGCATTTCGCCGCAACCGGCTGCCAAAAGTGCCAGTGCGGTCGCCTCCTCTAATTCGCCATCGTTCAAACGTGACGCGGCGTAATGCTTCCAGAAACTGCCAACATCGATCGACGCGGACAGCAGCCGGTCGTTGATGTCCGCGATCGGACCGATCAACAGCGACTCGGTTTTCGGATCAATGCACGGGGCGCCGGTGGCGACAACGTACGCAGCCCAAGTAGCACTCCATTCAGGATGGACCGCCCAGCGGACGCCCGCGCGTCGCGAACGTCGGCGTGATGATGTCGATGGCGCAGGCAAAACTTCTACTCCTCCATCCGTTCAGTGATCCAACGTTCCAGTTCTTCGAAATCGACGGCGGGCAAGGTCGACAGATCAGGCCGCAATTTCACCGCATCATGCAAATAGACGTGTTGGATTTCCGATTGCGGTTTGTCCGTGTTCCAGTGCAACAGGATGCGGATGCACCGGGGCAGCGAACCCGGTACGGAAATCTCGTAACCGCACAATAGCGGAACTTCCAACCACCCCAATTGCCGTGCGGCCAGCGCCGGAAACTCCGCGCTCAAATCGTTCGTGACCGTGAACTGGGCGCTGGCGATGTCCGTCAACTCGATGCCGTTGCGACGGATAATCAGCCCCAACATTTGTCGGGTCGCCGTCAGGATTAAGTCGCGATCGTCGGTTTCAACGGTGGTCGCCCCGCGGACGCCTCGGCAAACGGTCATTGCAAAAAACTATTCGTGAGAGAACGAGAGAATAGAAGTATCGGTCGGTCGTTTTTCTTTGTTTTTGAACCCCAGACTGGTGCAAGACGGGTGCCGAGCAAAAAACTGGGGCAAAACAGCGACTGGGGCAACCTCATCGAAAGCGTCGACGCCTTCAAAGATGGACCACCCATAGAATAGGATCGTTTCGTCCGATCCTTAAGGGGCCGACCGACCGGCACCGACCGATTTCTCCAACACCCTTTGCTGAGCAATTCCATGGCTGAACCGCGCACCCGCCATCAAGAAAAAATCATCAAAAACTACTACCAAAATCGCGACTCCATCGGCCTTCAAAAGGCCCAGGAAGCGGTCACGGAATTGTACCTCAGCGAGGGCAAAAAACGTGCGACCGTCTGGAAACGACTGGCAAGCCACCTGGAAAAAGTCGGTTTGACCGCTGATCAGATTGCCAACCTGCAGGAAAAAGACAGTCCCGAGTTAGTGCTCGAAGCGCTGAAGAAATACGTTTGATCGGTTCCCGGCCCTGCGATTGACTCCGATACGCTATGATCTGGGCTGATCTGCAACCATGTTTTTTCGGTTCCTCGCGGAGACGTTACCCCGATGCTGATTCGATTCGAATCCCTTGCGGCACCCTTGGCCCAACAATCCATCACCGGCTACGTCATTCTTGCCGTTTGCGGCTTTGCGGCGCTGATGAGCTTGGTGCTGGCGTTCTTTTTCTTTCGCTACTTCAAACTCTGGTTCCAGGCGTACATGTCGGTCGCCGACATCAGCCTGGTTAGCCTGATTCGGATGCACTTCACGAAAGTGAATCCGAACATCGTCGTTCAAGCCAAAGTGATGTCCGCCCAGGCCGGTTTGAGCATCGATCGCAATTCGGGAATCAGCACGCGGCGACTCGAGGCCCACTATTTGGCCGGCGGAAACGTCATGAATGTGATTCACGCCATCATCGCAGCACACCGGGCCGAAATTCCGCTCGATTTTGACCAAGCCTCGGCAATCGACTTGGCCGGACGTGACGTTCTTGATGCGGTCCAAACCAGTGTTTACCCCAAGGTGATCGACTGTCCCGATTCGTCGCGAAGTGGAAAGACGACACTATCGGCGATTTCTCGAAATGGCATCGAGCTTCGCGTCCGCACTCGCGTCACTGTACGAACCAACATCAGCCAATTGATCGGCGGCGCGACCGAGGACACGATTGTAGCGCGGGTCGGCGAAGCAATCATCAGCTCGATCGGATCGGCGAGTTCGCACTTCGATGTGCTCGAAAACCCCGACATGATCTCGAAAGTCGTCTTGTCTCGCGGCCTGGATGCTCAAACTGCGTTTCAAATCGTTTCCATCGACATCGCTGATATCGACGTCGGCGAAAACATCGGTGCTCGACTGCAAAGCGATCAAGCCGAAGCCGATATGCGTGTTGCCCGCGCCGAAGCCGAGAGCCGACGCGCTGAAGCAATCGCACAAGAGCAGCAGATGAAGGCGAAGGTTACCGAAAACCGATCTGCGTTGGTTTTGGCGGAAGCCGAAGTTCCGATGGCGATGGCGGATGCGTTTCGAGCCGGTCGTATCGGGTCGGTTACGGGCGGTCAGGGTTAGCCACCGCCGTGCAAACGACTTCGTATCGTGTCAAATTCGTCGGTGGCAGTGGCGAATCGCTTGCCGGAATCGTTGATCGACCCACCGACGCCGATCCTTTGGTCGTTGCCGTGTTTAGCCATTGCTTCACCTGCAACAAGGATCTCAAAGCGATCGTTCGTACGTCTCGTGGTTTGGCCGCGCGTGGCATCGCGTGCCTGCGATACGACATGACGGGTTTGGGCGGCAGCGAAGGAGATTTTTCGCACACCAACTTCACCACCAACCTTGGCGACCTGCGTTCGGCGATGGAGTTCACGACGGGCGAGTTTGGACGCGTCGATGCCTTGATCGGCCATTCGTTCGGCGGCGCCGCATCGCTCGCCACGGCGGGAATGCCGACGGAGACGAAACCGCGAACCGTCGTTGCACTTGCCGCGCCCAGCGAAACCGTTCACCTAGCCAAATTGCTTTCGCATATGGACCCGGCAATCGAGTCCGATGGCGTTGGAACCGTCTCGATCGGCGGTCGGGCCTGGACCATTCGTCGCGAAATGCTTGACGATTTTCGCAGCCACGATCTTCCGGCTTTGATTTCGCGGATCCAGTGCCCGACATTACTGTTCCATTCTCCCCTCGATCGCACGGTCGGATTCGACCACGCGATTCGGATTCTTGGGCTGATTCAATCGTCGCCGCACGCAGCCGAGCCCACGCCAATCAGCCTAATCTCGCTCGACGGAAGTGATCATCTGTTGGTCAATGAACCGCGCGACATCGATTTTGTCATTGAGTCGACGGCCGCATTCTTGATTCGATACGCCCAACCCGCGTAATCGCGTTATCTCTACTGTGAATGCAGCTTGAGGGGATGGATCACCACATCTTTTCGCTTTGTAACGCGTTCAAGTCGCCTGTGTGACATAGGTTCCCAATAGACCTTTGTCTGTTGAATCTATTGCCCCGCGATGTGACATGTCCGTTATTCGTATTCAGAAACCAAGATCAGGCCCGAAATCTGGCCCGCGATTCGGCGTTGCTGTTGTCGAGCTTGCTGTTTGTCTTCCCGTACTCGTCATTTTGACGTTGGCGACGATCGAAGCCTGCACGCTGCTATTCGTCCAACAGTCGTTAAAGACGACGGCCTTCGAGGGCGCTCGCGTCGGAATCGTTCCCGGCGCAATGGCCACCAACGTTGCATTCCAGTGCGAAACGTTGCTCGATGATCACAGCGTCCAGTCGTACACCGTCGAAATGGATCCGGCCGACCCAGCCACGCTTAAACAAGGCGATTGGTTCACCGTCACGGTCACAGCCGCGTTCGCAGACAACACGATGGCAGGTGGCTGGCTCTATATCGACAAGACGCTGCAAAAATCCGTCTCGCTTCGTGCCGAGTGAATGCAATGCTAGTTTCGCTTCTCGTCGGTTCAGTTATCGCTTTGACTCGTATTGCTGGACAATCATCATGATCCATCTTCAGAATCCGTCCTTCGCCAGCGCACAAGTTACAAGGCAACGCACCGGAGCCACCATGGTTCTGATCTGCGTTCTACTTCCCGTGCTGTTCATTTTGTCTGCTTTCGCGATCAACGTCGCGCACATGGAATCGGTCAATACCGAAGTCCAGATTGCTGTCGACTCGGCTGCTCGCGCTGCAGGACGAACATATGCGCTCACCGGGGACGAAGCGGAAACGCTCTTGGCGGCGCAAGAGGCCGCGACGAGAAACCCGATCGGCAGTTTCGTCGTTCCGATTGCCGCATCCGATTTAGAATTCGGAACCAGTCTGCGGACGTACGCCAATGATCCTTACACGTTCACACCCACGACCAGTGGCGTCACCAATTCGATTCGCTTGTCCACCACATCGTTCGCCGGCGGAAGCGGCGCCGGTGTCCCACCCGTATTTCCGTTCTTTGCGGGTCTTTTCGATGTTCGTCCGCTACGAAGTGCGACAAGCACTCAGGGCGTGATCGACTGCGTGTTGGTTGTCGATCGAAGTGGATCCATGGCTTACAGTTCGTCGGAAGTCGCCGCTTATCCGCCGGCACCCTCCTCGGCGCCTCCCGGATGGGACTTTGGCGATCCCGTGCCTCCGAATGCACGGTGGTTGGACTTGATTGCTGCGGTGAAGGCATTCAACGACGAATTGAATGATTCGCCACAGGAAGAGCAGTTGGCGCTTTCGATTTACAACACGAACAAGTCGACTCCACAGCGTTTGACCACCGACTACACGAAAGTCATCGAAAAACTTGACGAGGTGTCCGTCAACTTCGTGGCTGGCGGGACCGCGATCGGCTGGGGGATCTACGAAGGCTTGTGGGCGGTTACCGATGCGGCGTTTGCACGACCGCACGCGTCGAAGGTCATGATCGTGTTGACAGATGGCGTCCAGAACTACGGAACCGCACCGAAATGGGCCGCAAAGGAAGCAGCTACCAAGGGTGTGACCGTCTTTACCGTCACGTTCAGCGACGAAGCCGCCCAGGCTGCGATGCAAGAAGTGGCGGAAATCGGCGGCGGCGAGCACTTCCATGCCGTCACGGCTGCTCAACTGAAAATCGCGTTTCAAGACATCGCGCGTCGACTCCCCACACTCCTGACTCAATAGCTTTGAATCAGCTCCCTTGAAAACCATTGTTGGAATTTCATGTACGACTTCAAATCGTCCACTCACGCAAGATCGCAACGAAGAGCCGCAACCGCCGTCGAATTTGCGGTGGCCCTGACCGTTTTGGTGGCATTGATTTTCGGCGGCATCGAATTGACTCGCGTCAGCATGCTGCGACACACCGTCGATCACGCCGCTTACCTGGCCGCTCGCGCCGCCATCGTTCCGGGCGCCAACACGGGCGATGTCGTGCAAGTTGCCAAAGATCACTTGGCGATCATCGGGATCAATGACGCGGTCGTGTCGGTCTCACCCGACACGATCGACGACTCCACGTCGCTGGTCGAAGTGGTCGTGACGGCACCGTTTTCGACCAATTCGTTTGTGATTCCCAGCTATGTATCCGGAAATTTGACCGGCCGTTCACGGTTGATGACAGAACGATCGCCCATGCAAATGGCCACCACCATCCCAACACCTCCACCGGAACCCGAGCCGGAACCGGAACCGGAACCGGAAGACGACGACGACGACGACGATGACGATGACGATGACGACGACGACGATGACGATGACGATGACGACGACGACGATGACGATGACGACCCGCCACCGCCGCCACCGCCGCCACCGCCGCCTCCGCCCCCCCCACCGATGCTGTAATTTGGCCGGCTACGGGATAGCCCAGACGGCGAAATCGGCTCGGTTTCACGGCCGTCCTTGGAAACTGCGTTGACATCAACGTCGATTGCTTTCTAACGTTCAAGAAGATCGACAGGTTGTCGTCGATCTCGTGCTACGGATGCTCGGCAAGGAAGCTCGAACCGCCGGACCCTCGCTTGTTCTTCGATCGGATCGATAACAGTCTCGGGGAACGGTCGTTGACGCATGATGCAGTCCTCTTTTGGTCCTCAGCGATTTACCGAAAACGGTCGACGAAAGGTCGATTCGGTCGCCTGCGCACTTGCCGAATCGCCCTTTGCCGAACGATTTCGAGGTCGGAGCATTCGTTCGTGTTTCGGTTTTGCGTTCGCGATGGTGATGCTGTTTCACAGCGGATGTGCGACGCCAAGTTACTTGGCCAGTCGAAAGATTCGCGACAATCCGCTGACACAAACCTTGCACCTGGTCGGCCGGAAAGGTCCCGAGGTCAGCGAACGAACTTGGCACACGCTTCGCCGATTCGACTTGGAAGACCAGTATCTGCGCAACAGCAGTGTTTGCTTCGCACACATTCGCAAACGGGTGACTGAGAATCCGGAAGCTGAACTGATCTACGCCCTGAGCGAACTGGCGTATGTCGAAGGCAAAAAAGCAGAGAAGGCCGGCCGCGTCAGCGATGCGTTGAACCAGTACGGCATTGCGTTGACCAATAGCTATGACTATTTGTTCAGCGATGACCTAGGCAACACACGCAACTTCTACGACCCCCAGTTCCGTGGCGCATGTGACCTGTACAACGAGTCGCTCGAAGACACGCTGCGATTGTTGTGCAGTGAAAACCAAATCCAGCCCGGGCAAACCTACACGATCAAGACCGAAGATCGCGAGTTTGTCGTTCGCACCGAAATGCGTGGTCAATGGAAAACGGATGAATTCGATCACTACGAATTCGTCAGCGACTACGACATCCAGACTCTCCGTAACCAACACACCACTTACGGGCTCGGCGTTCCATTGATCGCGGTACGCCGTCCGCCGGAAGACAACGACCCCCGAGAAAAATACTATCCCAAGGGATTGAGTTATTCGGTCAGCGCGTTGATGCGATGCGTCAAACCTCGGGGCGGCGGACGAGCGGGGGAATCGCGGGTCTGTGTGCTCGAGTTCTTTGATCCATTGCGTGCCAACCAAATCCAATTGGCCGAGCAGTGGGTGCCGTTGGAAACTGACTTGACGACACCGTTGGCCTACTTCTTGGACAGCCCCGACTTCCGCAAACGGAATGAAGCCACCGAAGGCCTACTCAATCCCAACGAGTCGGCCAACCGCCGCGGCCTATACATGCTGGAACCCTACGACCCCGAGCGGATTCCGGTGCTGATGGTTCACGGGTTGTGGTCCAGTCCGATGACGTGGATGGATATGTTCAACGATCTGCGCAGTTTTCCCGAGATTCGCGAACGTTACCAGTTTTGGTTTTACCTCTATCCGTCCGGCCAGCCGTTTTGGTTGTCCGCCACCCAATTGCGCACCGACTTGACCGCGATGCGCAAGGTCTTCGATGAAAACCGCCGTGATCAACCGCTCGATGAAATGGTGTTGGTCGGACACAGCATGGGAGGACTGGTCAGCCGCATGCAGACGATCGATAGCGGCGACGAGTTCTGGAAAATCGTCAGTAACGAACCGGTACGTAGCGCAGACGAAGCGATTGCCAAATTGAAGGGCGATGACGACGATCGTTTCAAATTGGTCAGCACATTGTTCTTCCGCCCCAATACCTCCGTCAAGCGCGTGATCACGATCGGGACTCCGCACCGGGGAAGCGAGTTCGCTAACGACTACACTCGCTGGCTGGCTCGAAAATTCATCAAGCTGCCCAAAATGGCGATCCGAACCGGCAGCCGCCTGGCCGAGCTGAATCCGAGTGTGTTCAAAGACACCGAACTGTTAACGGTCGCCAACGCGATCGACTCGCTGGCTCCCGAATCGCCTATCTTTCCCGTCATGATGCGAGCCAAGCACGCGCCGGGCGTGAAGTATCACAACATCATCGGCGTCCTCGAAAATCCGACGCTGATCACCGGCCGAACCGAAAAGGGCGACGGAGTCGTTGAGTATGCGAGCGCCCACATGGAAGACACCGAAAGCGAACTGATCGTGGACGCACCCCATACGTCTGTCCATATGACGCCCAAAGCCGTCTTCGAAGTCCGCCGGATTCTGTTGGAACATCTGCAAGAGATCGATGGGAAAGACCGAGTCGCCCAGCTCGAATCGGTCGAAGTCGTCGATGCCAACGCGCCATCGCTTCCGCTGGTGATGGAACGATAGCAACGCGGCGGCTTCTTCAACCAAAGTTGACACGCCCGCAAAGTCTACTTAACCGCGCCACGAGTCACGCGGCACCATGGGGTTTGGCGTTTCGACGCTTACGATCCGAGCCAGCGGCAAAATCGGTCGATCCATACCCGTACCGGCGAGGATCATCAGTGTGGATGATCCGATGCTAGGGGGTTCGTTGCGATGAAGCCCCGAAAAGTTGAGCGGTTCGTGGCAAAGTTGACGTCGAGTGGGATTGCGGCAACAGAGTTACGAGTTCCTCTCGTGGTTTTTTTGAATTAAACGGTGAGACAACCTTTCGAGGCTGCCTCACCGTTTTTTTTTTGCTCGGAGTTTTTTCGCCGCTGGCGACACCCATCTGGGCCAAGCCCGTGCCAATCGCACGGTGCCTCGCCCATCATTGACGCCATTTTGATAGGTTGGATGGACACAAAAATTTACGAACAATAAGTTCTCTTTTATTCAACGTTGTTCTTCTTTCCAAATCCGGGGAGCTCGAGCGTGCCGATCATCCGTTCGTTCCGAAACGGCGACCTTCCCTCGCTGACAAACGTTTGGATGGCTCATTGGTCGGCGATTGGCACCCCGCCCCAAGTGAACCTGCCCCGCTTGGAACAAGCCACCGTGGCTCGCACTTTTTTTGATCCCGGCGGTTTGCTGGTCGCTGAACAGGGCGGCGAGGTCGTGGGCTGGAGTCACTTTGCCGCTTCGGCCGACGACGGTGCTGCCACGATCATGGCCGTCTGCTCGCTTCCCAACTTGGGTATCGATATTGCCCGCGACCTCCTGACCGAAATGTTGATTCGGATCCGCGCCCATGGGTTCACCAAAATCGGCGCCGGGATCGTCCGCGATGACTGGTTTGGATACGCCGGGCTGGAGCCGCTTGGGCACGGGATCGGCGTGTCGGTAAAGGATGAACGCTTCGTCGCGACACTCCGGGAAGCGGGCTTCGTCGAACGTTTCGCGGTACATCGGATGGAAGTGGGGACGATGTTTTATCGCCCGCCGGTCAGCCGCGAGGCTTTGCAACTTCGCCGTTCCGCAAAAATCGAGTCCTGCCGGTTGCTCCCCCCCGATCGGCGCCGGTCATCGGGACTGTCGCACATTGACATCGAACGGTACCAGCTGATCGACCGATCTTCCACCGTGTTGGCGGTCGTCGATTTCTGGTTTAGCGACCCCGAAGCCGAAGTGTTGAGTCCATCAACAGCCATTTTGGACCTCGGCGATGCCCATAATCGCGGGGAATTATCATCGGCGGAAAGCTATTTGATCGCGGCGGCTCTGCAGTCTTTGGAATCGCGAAACATCCGAACCGTCCAAACGACCGTCGATAGTGAGAAGAAGACGCTGTCCCAGCAACTCGGAAAAATTTGCTTCGAATCGACGGACGAAGGGGCCGTTTGGGGATTAGATCTCTGAGGATCGTTCGTTTTCCTATGGATTATCCTGTTTGACCTAGCATTCGGATTGGTCCGTGGGTATCGATTTGGCAAGTTGGACAGGAAATTAGGTAAATGGAATCGTCGTGGATCGCTGATTCTGCTTGGTACAGCCAAGCGGCGCGATTATGATGGCGGTCTGATTGCGTCACCCACCCTCCGCATTTTCGATGCATTTTCGATCGTGGCTGACCAGACAAAATTAACTCAAAGGAACGTGTTCGTGACCACTCTCTCCCATCCGGTTCGTCAAGCGTCGGCCCTCGCGTTGGCCGCCCTTGCGGTCTCGCTTTTCACTTCCGTGACGGCCAGTGCCGACAAGGTCAAAGACGATCCCGCTGCAGTTACCGCTGAATTGTTTGCCGCGATGGAAGCCGGGCAAGTCGATGTGAAAATCATCCCGCAAGACGCGACCAAGGCGAATGTGCTGATTCGTAACCTGACCGACAAACCGCTCGATCTGAAATTACCCGAAGCTTTCGCTAGCGTCCCAATCCTTGCCCAAGGCATGGGCATGGGCGGCGGCGGCATGGGTGGTGGCGGCATGGGCGGCGGCGGCATGGGTGGCGGCGGTGGCGGTGGACAAGCTGGCGGTGGCGGCATGGGCGGCGGCGGCGGTGGCATGGGCGGCGGTGGCATGGGTGGCGGCGGCATGGGCGGTGGTGGTGGCGGATTCATGCGAGTCGCGCCCGAACGCATGATGAAAGTTGCTGTGCAAACCGTTTGCCTGGAACATGGCAAGCAAGACCCGAATCCACGGATGGCCTACAAGATGGTTCCCATCGAAGAATTCACCAGCGACCCCAACGTTCGAGTCCTTTGTGAATCGCTCGGACGTGGGCAACTGACGCAAAACACTGCACAAGCTGCTGCTTGGCACATGATGGACAACATGACCTGGGGCGAATTGGCCGCGAAGAACCGCATTGAAAGCAAGTACACCGGCAACGTCCGCTGGTTCTCGCCTATCGAATTGCGAACAGCACAAGCCGTCGTCGCCGAAGTCGCGCGAATCGCAAGAGAACGCTCAACGGAATCGGAATACACCGAATCGGATTACGTTCCGGTTTCAACCGACGAGAGCTAATCTGGACGCGTGTCTGGGTAACTGTTTTCAAAACCCAGTTACCCGACAGATTGGAAAATCACGAAAGCCAGCCTATCCAGGCTGGCTTTTTTTAATGGGTCATCGCGTACGTCACAATGTTGATGCCCATCGGATAGGCCTTCTTGACCGAGAACTCGTCGAAGTACCATTGGTCTTCGCCTTCGCGTTCCCATCCGTCGCCCAGATCCGTGTTGTGGCAGATGAAAACCATGATGCGATCTTCGTCGTCGGTGATAGCCCGGTAGTGAGGCGTGCGCGTGTCACTGCCGTCCCACGACTGCTCCCAAGTTCCGATCTGTCCGTTTGCCATCCGGTAAGCTTGGCCGATGGCGGGAACCTGCGGCTTTTCTTTCATGTCGTAGACGCAATGAAAGATCTCGTGCGACAACGGCACTTCCGCTGGATCGCGATCAGGGAATACTCGCTTCAGTTCGCGCGCTAGGTTTTCGTATTGCGCGTCGCCCCAGAAATCGTCGACCATCAAGAATCCGCCGTTATAGCAATACCGTCGCAGCGCTTCGACCTCTGCCTGGTCGAACACCAACGCACCGGGTTCGATCAGGTACAAGAACGGATAGTCAAACAACTTCTCGTCCGTCAACTCGACCACGACTGGGTCGGGATTGACCTTCATAGAAGTCAATTGTTGCAACCGCAGCGAAAAGTTTAAGTCGCTGTCGGGATAGTCGGTTCGCCATCCGCCACCGCCGCGTCCGTAACCGCCATAGGATTCGTAACGGACCCGCGCGAACGTGAACATGTCCGCTGGAAACTTGGAATCGACTTCCCAAGTCGGCACACCGCGACGATCGGTTTCGATACTATCATCGCGTCTCCATCGGCCCCGTTGGGCAAGCACAACGCTTCCGATACCGATCACGGCGAACGAGAGTGCGATAGCAACGGATGAACGGTTCAATTTCATTTCGGTTTTCCCGCTTCGATTTCCAGTAACAGCCGATGGGCGTCCCGATACCGAGGTGCTTCATCGAGCGCCTTCAACACGCTTTGCTTCGCTTCCAAATTGCGATGAAGTTTGTACAACGCTTTCGCCTTGCGATAATCCAACGCCGCTGGATCCACCGGATCAAGATTTTCGAGTGCCGACAAGGCTTCGACAACTCGTTGCGGTTCCTCAATCTGTTCGGCGGCGTCGACGATCGCCAGATGTCCGGTCTCGATCAATGGTTGGACGGCCAGAAAGCGATCGCCATATGCCAACACCGTCGACCAGTCCGACTCTTCCCGCGCGATCGTGATCAATCGCTCGATGGCATCCAGCGAATCGCTGGACTTGGCGGTGATCTGTTTCAGCGTCGCTTTCTCGGATTCGACCTCGCCGGTCTTGCGATAGACAGAAGCCAACAATTCGAGGGGCCCACCTTGGCCACCCGTTACTGCACCCAGGTCGCGTATCGTTTCCAGCGTCGACTTTGCATCCTCAAACTGTTCCGCAGCGATCTGCTGCTGGGATTTGGCGATCAATGCCCAGTAGTTCTGCGGATTCGATTCGATCCATTTCGCCATTGCCGCAGCATCGGATTTCTCGGGTTGATCCTCGCGACTCCAGTCCGCGTCACCGCCAAAATCGAGGGCGACCTGCTTTGCATATTCGGCAAACGTTGCGTCCAGCTTCTCAATCGAGCCAACGTTTCGCGTCAATGCGTCGTTGATCGGTAGTCCCGACGAAAGGTCGTCGAGGGTTCTCCGCAGTGCCTCCAGACCATGTGTTGCAATCAGAAACTCGATCACCAATGACGATTCGTAATATGCGAATTGCAGATGCATGGGCGTCGGCGGATTCAGAAACGCGCTGCTCAATTGGGAAACCGGCGTCAATTCATCACCCAGCATCATTGTCCGATAGGTCGGCGAAATCGACTCGCCCCACGACGGGTCTCGCATCCGTTCTTCGTAAACGGAAATGCCCTCGCTCAACCAACGCGGCATTCGATTGCGTGTCTTTTCGAGCGTCACCACGTGACAAAATTCGTGCCAGAGCACGCTTTGCCAATTCGACGGCGATGCGCCCTGCGACGCGGGGCTGTTAGCGGTGATCACTCGCCCGAAACAAACGCCCAAGTACCCTGCACCGCCCGGCAATCCGAACGTGCGAATGGCAAAGTCTTTTTGGTCGGGAAAAATCTCGACGACGATATTGTCTTCTAACTGAACGTTGTACTTTTCGCAAAGAACTAGCTTGGCTTCACGAAGCAAGTTCATCACGGAATCGCCGTAGATCGCAGCCTCCCTCGGCTCCATACGAATCTCGATCCCATTCGAAACGATTTGCGTGTAACCGCGAACTTGTTCATTCAGCGTCGACAAGTTGTGGGCGACGACGTTGTAGGGGTCTTCCTTCGCGACTTCGTCGGCCAAGATCCACCCCGTGTCCTCATGACCGAGTCGCAGCAGATCCTGAGCAAGCTGGAATACGGCGGGCCGAAAGTCGGATGCAAACTCGATAGCACGTCGCTGGTAGGCGGCTCCTTCGGCGAAGCGATACTTTTTCGATAGCATCCTTCCGATCATATGATCCACCGCGGGATTGTCTTTCCATGTACTGAGCGCCGCGGCCCGCATCAGTGATTCAATTTCGTATTGGCCTTCCATGTGAGCCAACACGGCAAGCAGACTCCACGCCGCGGGTTCGTGAACGTTGACAAGCAAAACCGACGAGATCGCGCCATGAGCCACTTCATATTGTTCGGCATCGATCGCCAACTCCGCCCGCTCGATCAGGCCGGGGATGTACCGCGGGTTTTGCGAAAGCGACTCTTCCAAATAGGCGGACGATTTTTCGGAATCGGAGTTCCGCCATGCTTGCGACGACAAAAATGCGATTCGTGGATCTTCCGGCGCGATCAGTTCGGCACGCAACAACGTGTCGGCGGCGACTTTAAAGTCTCCTTTCTCAATCGCCAATTCCGCCGTTGCGACATAGGCTTCCAAGAACTCGGGGTCGGCATCACGGACACGATCGTAGAAATGCTCCAATATCTTTCGCGCGTCTTCGCCCCGCATGGCAAAAAAGCGACCCGCCGCAACCAAGTTGTCGCGGCTGGCGTATCGCGACGGTGAACTCTCCAACAGTCGAAGAATCTGTGCCTTCGCCTCAATTACCTCGTCGGACTCTCCGGCAAACCGATAGGCATCCAATCCCAACATCCGCAGCGTCAGGCTGGTCGGATAGCGTTTCATCGCCGTTTCGTAGGTATCAACGGCGGACACATACTCACCCATCACCAACTGGCATTCGATCAGCAATCGTGGCCAACGCTCATTCCAAATTCCACCGTCCACCTGCTCAGCAGCGATCTTTTTCGCCTCGTCGTACTTCCCGGCTAAAAAGAGGTCGTTTGCGACGGTCAAGTCAGCCGCAGTCGCCGTCGACCCAACCGACGTGATAAAAGCCAGGATCGAAACGGCCAAGAGTCTTAACATTCGACATCCAAATGAACGAGAACCATATTGCCCCAGTTTAGCTGTTCGCGGCACCGGGTGCGTTCACCGACGAATCGGTTAATCTGACGGCCTAGGAATTCTGTTGCACCAAGTTTGGCCCCTCATGGCCCCCCGTTCGGAACACTCATCGCTGCCACGTCTATGAATGCTAAGCTGCGTCGACTCTATGCCCGCTCGGTTTTTTACCCGACGTTGTGCTGGAACTATACCTTGGCTCGGTACTTGAATCGACGAAATTGGTGGGACGCAATCGATACGAACGTGATCGTGGGTGCATACCCATTTTCCCGCGACGTCCAGGCGATGTATGACGCCGGTGTCCGAGCCGTCGTGAACACTTGTGAAGAATACGATGGGCCTCAGGCCGAATACCAGCGGCTTAACATCCAGCAATTGCACATTCCCACCACCGACTTCACGCATCCACGGTTGGAGGATGTTGAACGGGCGGTCGAATTTGTTCAACAGCATGCCCAAGCGGGCAAAACCGTTTACATCCACTGCAAGGCTGGCCGCGCTCGCAGCGCGACCGTGGCGATCTGCTGGCTGATGAAATACCGAGGTGTGTCGGCGGACGATGCCCAGAAAACACTGCTCGCGGCGCGGCCCCACATCAACCCGCGTTTGACCCAGCGACCGGTGGTGAAGCAATTCGCGATGTCGCTCGCAAAGGCTAACTCTGCAAACGAAAATTCGTAGCGTTTCGGACGCCACCATTCTTCATCAAACCTTCACAGTTTCCTCGCCGTTTGATCGCAGAAAAAAGGAGACAACTTTCCATAATCTGCTCGCGTGCGGTTACTCGATTTCTCGAGTTCCCGATTGGACCTCGTTTCAGGCCGTTCGAGCCTAGGATTGATTCATGATGAAGTGGCGGTCAGCGATTGCGATGGATGTAGTTCGTTCGGTCACGGCGCCGATTGCGATGTTCGGCTTTTCTTTCTTCGTAGCAGCGATGAGCTCAGATGCCGCCGAACCGCGGCTTTCGTCGCTTCGAAAGCCAAATGAAGCGGCTTTGTCACCCGTTGAACTTCTTGGCGTCATCGAAATCGCCGGAAACGCGACCGACGAGTGCCCGATCGAGGGAAAACTAGAGGATGGTAGCCCGCTGAACCAGTTTGGCGGCTTGTCGGGTATCGAATACGACCGTCGGTCTGACCGTTTCATCTTGTTGGCGGACCGGGGCGCAGGCGACGGACTGGTCAATTTTCCGTGCCGTTTCCATGAAACCGATCTGACCCTTCACCCGGCAACGGCAACGATACAGATGAAGTTGATCGAAACGCGTCTGCTGCGCTCTGCAGACGGAAAGAACTTTTTGGGTTCGCTTGAATCGCACGGGATCGACTTTGCGGCAACTCATACGCACGGCGGTGACCTCGATCATTTTACCGCTCTCGATCCCGAAGGCATTCGTTGCATGGCGGACGGGAACTTGCTGGTTTCGGACGAATATGGTCCGCGAATCCTCAAGTTTTCGCCCACAGGTTCGCTAATCGGCAAGATGGTTGTGCCAAACCATTTCGGTCTGCATTCGGATGGTGGCGTCTACGGTTCGATGGGTAGCGTCCCCAACCGCGGTCTCGAAGGTATCGCAATCACCCCAATGGGAAGTCGAATCGTAGCCACGGTTCAAAGCCCGCTTGTGCAAGACGGACGCATCGAAAACGGCCGCGTGTTGGGCCGAAATTGCCGCTGGCTTGTGCTTGATGACGCCGGCGATGTGGAATCGGAAGTGATCTACCAGTTGGATGATGAAACCACCGGACTGAGCGAGATTTTGGCCATCGATGAAACGCGATTCTTGGTTCTCGAACGCGACAGCGTGCCGGGGGCCGATGCAAAGAACAAACGCATCTACATTGCCGATCTTTCCAACGCAACGGACGTGAAGAGCCACCCTTTCTTAAAAGATGCGAACTTACCAGCATCGATCCGCGCCGTCGAAAAGCACTTGCTGGTGGATTTGCTTGACGAACGTTTCGGGATCCGAGGCGAATCGGCGCCGGAGAAACCCGAAGGCATGTGTTGGGGCAAGCCGCTGCCCGACGGACGTCGAACCCTTTGGGTCTGCTGTGACAACGATTTCGTCGCATCGAATTCGTCGTGGATCTACGCGTTCGGCATCGACAGTAGCGTCATTTCAAGCACCGAACATCTGACTCAACCATCGGCGGATTGAAATGAACGTCGGTTGCAGTCAAGATCGCGATACGGTCGGCGCTGCAACAGAGTCTCGGGTTAGACATTTGCGTCGGCAACTTTCACGTATTGTCGATTCAACGAACGAGCTACGAGATGGACGCTTCGATTTTCAAGGGCTGTATCCCAGCCCTGATGACGCCTTGCGGCGATGACGGTCAACCCGATTTTCACGCCTTGGTTGAGAAGGCAACTCAGTTGGTCGCCGCAGGCATGCATGCGGTTGTCTATTGCGGATCCATGGGTGATTGGCCGCTGCTGACGGATGGACAACGCCAACAGGGTGTCGCCGCATTGGTCGATGCGGACTTACGCGTCATCGTGGGAACCGGTGCCCAGAATACAACCCTGGCGGCGGATCATGCCGCCCACGCTCAATCGATCGGCGCGGACGGTTTGATGGTGATCCCGCGCGTCCTGTCGCGTGGTACTTCGCCTGCCGCCCAGCGAAACCATTTTTCCCGCATCTTGGCCGCCGCGCCGGATCTGCCCGCGGTGATCTACAACAGCCCCTACTATGGATTCGAAACCAAGGCCGATCTGTTTTTCAGTTTGCGCAACCAGTTTCCAAGCCTGGTTGGATTCAAGGAATTTGGCGGTGCAGCCGCACTCAGCTATGCCAGCGAACAGATCACGAGCGCCGATGACAACGTCGTTCTGATGGCCGGCGTCGACACTCAGGTCTTTCACGGATTCGTACACTGTGGTGCTTCCGGTGCAATTACTGGTATTGGCAACTGCCTTCCCGAGCAAGTGCTTATCCTGGTTTCACTCTGTCGCGCTGCTGCGAACGGCGACGCTACAGCAAGGCGACTGGCGAAAGAATTGGACGAAGCGCTGACCGTGCTATCGACCTTCGATGAAGGTCCCGACTTGGTCTTGTACTACAAGTATCTTTTGGAATTGCAGGGTGACGCGCGTTACGCGAAACACTTCAATAGCGATGACGCTTTGAGTGCGAGCCAACGCGGATTTGTTGAATCGCAATTCAAGTTGTTCATGGCATGGTGGCAAGATTGGACCGGACGCAAAGAAGCCGACCGAATCACGTGCCAATCACCGGCGGGCCAGCATGCTTGAACGTGATGAACCGGCAAGTTCCATCGAAGTGATCGATTCCCACACCGAGGGTGAACCGACGCGTGTTGTGGTTTCGGGGATTCCCGATCTGGGCGTGGGTAGCGTTGCCGACCAGTTGGTCGTTTTCCGGGAACAATTTGATCACTATCGGCGTGCGATCGTCCGTGAACCACGCGGCAACGATGTCATGGTCGGTGCCCTCATGTGCAAGCCCCTTGATGGATCGGCAGATATCGGTGTCATCTTTTTCAACAATGTCGGCTATCTGGGAATGTGCGGCCACGGGATGATTGGTGTGATCACGACACTAAAACATAGGGGCCAGAGTATCGGTGAAAAATGTCGTGTCGAAACGCCGGTCGGCATCGTCACGACGACCAACAACGTCGATGGATCCGTTTCGTTTGAAAACATCGAAAGCTATCGGTTGGCCAAGGACGTCACGATCGATGTTCCCACGATCGGTGAAGTCATCGGCGATGTGGCGTGGGGTGGCAATTGGTTTTTCTTGGTGACTTATCCCAAGTTCGAAATATCGCTGCACGAAGTTGATTGGTTGCAACGATCAGCGACCTTGATTCGGAAATCGATCAATGAATCGGGCTACCCGGAAGTCGATCACGTCGAGTTGTTTGCGACGACGCCTTGCACCGGTGCAGACTCGCAGAACTTCGTGCTGTGTCCAGGGTTGGCATACGATCGATCGCCATGCGGAACAGGCACGAGTGCGAAATTGGCGTGCTTGGCTGCGGATGGCACGCTTGCGCCCGACCAGAACTGGGTTCAGGCTGGAATCCTTGGCACCACATTCGAGGGGCGTTTTCAATACACGGCAACTGATGAACAGCGGATTCGTCCGGTCATCACCGGACGTGCTTTCGTCACGTCGCAATCGCGTCTGCACATCGATCCCGCAGATCCGTTTGCGTGGGGAATTGATCCCGATGCCGCTTCGCGGGAGTCCTAGAGTTGTCTAAGCGGATTGTCATCATCGGCGGCGGCGTCATAGGGCTTTCAACTGCGTGGCACTGCCACGCGTCCGGTCATCAAGTGACCGTGATTGACCGCGGTCCGTCGCACCGTGGCGGCTGCTCGTTCGGCAACGCGGGCATGATCGTGCCTAGCCACATGATCCCGCTTGCCGCACCCGGCATGATTCGAATGGGATTGAAATGGATGGCCAGTCCCGAGTCGCCATTTTACATTCGTCCGCGTTTGTCGATGGAGTTGGCGTCGTGGTTGTGGAAGTTCAAAACCGCTTGCACCCAACAGCACGTGGATCGCTCGGCGCCGCTTTTGCGCGATCTTCATTTGGCGAGCCGAGCGGGGTACGAAGCCTTACAATCCGAGTTGCCCGACGGATTCGACTTCAGTCCGACGGGACTGATGATGCTGTGCAAAAAAAACAAGTCTTTTCACGAAGAATGTGAAACCGCTAAGTTTGCCGAACGTTTGGGTGTTCCGGTCAAAGTGCTATCCGCGCCAGAAGCTGCCGAACTTGATCCGTCGATCACGATGGATATATCGGGTGCGGTTTATTACCCCAAAGACTGCCATCTATCGCCGAATCGTTTGATGTCAGCGATGGAGAATCGTCTGGCGGCACAAAACGTCGACTTCCGTTGGGATTGCGAAGTCACTGACTTTGCTTACTCTGCGTCGCCTGTGTCGAATCAGATCGAACGCGTACTCACAAACTTAGGTGAATTCGACGCGGACGAAATCATCCTGTGCGGCGGTGTTTGGTCGTCTGCAATGGGAATACGTCTGGGCATCGAGTTGCCGATGCAAGCTGGGAAGGGCTACAGCGTCACGTTGCAAAACCCCGTCGAGCGTCCGTCGATTTGTTCTATTCTGACCGAGGCGCGTGTCGCGGTGACCCCGATGGGTGAAGCCGTTCGATTCGGCGGCACGATGGAAATCGCGGGACTGGATGAATCTATTTCGACGTCGCGGGTCCGCGGCATCCTGAAATCGATTCCTGACTACTTTCCGAAGTTTGCGGTAAGTGACTTCCGCGACTGCAAGCCTTGGGTCGGGTTGCGGCCTTGTTCACCCGATGGAATGCCCTATCTCGGTCGACCACGACGTTTGCAAAACGTCATCGTATCGACGGGCCATGCAATGATGGGGATCAGCTTGGCCATGGTATCGGGCGAGTTGGTCGCCGAAATGGTCGACGGAAAACCTGCGTCGATTGAAGGATTAGAATTGCTTTCGCCAGATCGCTACGGACGAAGGTCCTGATCGAATCGCAACTTCAAGGCATCGGAGCGATGGTTTCAAGGCGAACCACTTTCAGCGTTGGTAGATCGGCAAATAGTGATAGCGGACACTCAAACTTAACATCGTCAGTGCCGTCGCGTACACGGATCCGATGTTTCGTTCTTCGCCGCTCTTCGCGATCCATGACCCGTCACCGCGCTGCGAATCGAGCAACAGTTCCGGCACCAACTTGTCTGCTTTCTCGGCGTACTTTCCACCCGCTTGGTGCATGCCTTGCGCGTAGTAGTAGACGCCGTAGTAGAAAAACCGTTCGTTCGGCTTTGGCGGATTCTGTAGCAACCATTCCGAAGCACCTTTGACCAGCGGTGAATCGTACTGGCCACAAACTTGCATCGCCAACAATCCCGCCGCTGTCATCGTGAAAGACGGGTGGTAGGTGCCCGGTGTGTAGGTGAATCCGCTGACGGGGTCGCGAGGTTTGCCTTGTCGATCGATTGGCGAAGCGTAGGAAAAACGTAGATAATCCAGTGCTTGATCGATCGCTGCGCCGGGCACGTCCAAACCATCGTTCTTTGCCGATCTGAGCGACATCAATTGCCAGATCGAAACCGAAAGATCCGAATCGCGACTATCAGGCGTGTATCGCCAACCACCACGCAATTTTTCGGGCTTCGAAACCTTCTGAGCCGCCAAGATGACTTTGATCGCATCCACCAACGAATCATGGATTCGAACGTTCTGGTCCAACGTCGCCCCCATTCCAAGCATTTCCGTCAACATCAACGTCACGATCCCGTGACCATACATTCGTGATCCATCACGTCCGCCGAAGTAGCCTTCCATCGACTGATGCGACGGATCAGTAACGAAATCGATGGCGCTCTGCATCGCCCGTCCACGCGCGGTATCGACCGAAGGCTGTGTGCCAATCGCCGCCATCGCCATCACGGACAACGCAGACATCGCGACCTCATGGCCTCGGTCGGCAATCGCGCCGTCGGGTCGCTGGGTTCGAATCAAGTATTCTGCGCCGGATTCGACGGCGCGGTCGATGTCGTCCTTTAAATACAGCGTTGACGAAACGTCTTGACCGCTTGCAATTTTGACAGGCAGCGATGCTGATGAAAATAACGCGGCCATACCTCCAAGGCATTGGCGACGGTTCACTTTGTTGGCGTTCATTTTCATTGGATCACTTGGCTGCGTCTTTCTGGGCCGCTTGGCGGGCGATCGCTCGAAAATAGGCCTCGATTTCACGTCGATACTGAACGGGAACACGGGCGGCGGGGCCCTCGGTTGAGTCGTCCGTTCGCCGTTCACGCAGCGCGCCCCATTCCGCGCCGATGCGATCGATCTCGGATGTATCGACTTCGGAACCGTCTGGCATTTCGCCGCCTCCGGGTTCCCCGAAAGGATCTGTGTTCGGATCGGTTGATGGTTCCGACGGCGGCGACTCGCCCATCGACGACGGGTCAAGCTGCTGTTGCCGTTGTCGCGCGGCTGCCTGGGCTTGCGATTCGATCAGACTCGCCAGTGTCGGCGATGCTTCACCAGCCGTCGTCGGCTTTCCGCCCGGTGGGGCATCGGAACCCTGCGGGTTTTCGGCTGAGTCGTTTGGAGGTTTCGGTGATCCGGCTTGTTGGCTTTGTTGCGACTCACCAGGCTGGTTGCCATCCGACATCGCTTGATCCAGTTCGTCCAGTGTTTGGGCTAGCTGCTCGGCCCGCGACTGTTCGGTTTCCGATGCATCGGATGCTGCATCGGCCGGTGCGTCCGCTTCCTTCGGATCATTTGCCAAGCCACGGCCCAAGGCTTCAGCGGCTTTCTCGATGGCTTCCTTCGCCGATTCCAAATTCTGACTTGCTTTGGCGGATTGCTCTGCCTCACTTGCAGCCTGTTCCAAAGCACGGGTTGCCTTCGCAGCTTCCGTCGCCGCGTTCTGCTCGATCGATTCGGCTGCTTCCTGCAGTGCCTTGGCTTGCGACATGTCTTCCAATCGCTCTTCGTGACGGGCGGCGCGTTTCAGTTGCTCTGCCACCTCGGCGACATCATCGACAACGTTCTGTTGCTGTTGGGCTAACGACTTTGCCGTTTCCGAATTCGCTCGCAGCTGTTCTGCGATATCCGTTTGTTGCGAAACATCGCGCAGCAGTTCGCCTATTTCCGACAACTCTTGCTCGGCCGTTTCCGCCATTCGTTCACTCATCTGGGCAGCCGGATTCGGTTGGTCGAGTTGCTCTAGCCGCTGGCGACCGAGTTCCTTTTCACGGTCTTGAGCCTTTTTGGCCTGGTCCTTCGCAAAATCAACCGACTCGCGGGCAGCAGTTTCGGCGCGTTTCGCTTGCTCAAGCTTTTCATCGATTTGATCGAGACGCTGTTGAAGATCTTTGCGACCATTCTTGTCTTTCTTCTTCTGGGACTCGATTTGGTCGCGTAACCGTTTGGCATCGCGTTGTTCGCGTTGGGCCTGTTGCAGTCGTTGTCCGGCAGCGCGTTCGACGCTGGACCACTGTTGACGCTGCTGCTGTGCGGCCCGCGTTCGTTGATTGCGCACATCGCTTTCGGCGCGTTCCAGCGTTCTCGCTTCGTTTTCGCGACGTTTGACATCGTCGCCGAAAATTTCCTTTTCGGAAGCTTCGGCAGACTCCGCACCCACCTTTTCGAGCGTCGTCTTCGCTTGCTCGATCGCATCCGACATTTGCTTGGCGGTGTCGCGGATATTGGACAAGGGCGCCTGTTCGCCGCCCATCTGATTGGACTGGTTGACCGCTGCTTGCAACTGTTGTCGAGCCTTTTTTACGTCCTCTAAAGCCGCTGGAGATTCGGACGACGACGCTGCCCTCTCGCCGACGTTCAGTAACGTTTGATCAACGGTTGCCGCACGCCGGGCCAAGTCAGCGAGCTGGCGAGCCGCTCGGGCCTTGGATTCTTGAAAATCAGAATCGCTACGCTGCAACGCTTGATCGATGGTCGCTTCGTCGCGTGCCGACTGTAACAGCGATTGCTTTGCTTCTTCTGCGGCTTGCTGGGCGATGTCCGACAATGCTTCCTGCATCGGTTCGTTTCGCTGAAGCTCGCGTTCAAGCTTTTCCATCAACTCCTTGGGCGAACTCTCCGCGGCGTTCGACAGAGCTTTCGCCTGATCAAAACGCTTTTGCATCTCGTCGTCGATTTGTAATTCCTGTTCGGCTTTGCGGATGGCTTCACGCGACTCCGAGACATCCTCACCCGCCGCAGCCTTCTCGAAATGCTCAGCCGTCTGCTTCAGCGCTTCGGAAAGTTTTTCCAGTGCCGCTTCGTTCTGTTCAAGTGATTCTTTTCGCGTCGCTTCGTCCGTCGTCTCGGTCGCCGATTCGATCGACTCCTCTGCCTTCTTCATCGCATCTTGGATCTGAGCCGCGGCGGCATCTGCGTCGCGAGCCAACTCGCGTTTTTCGTCGGAATTCAATTCGCTTGTATTTGCAAAATCCACCAGCGCTTCCAACGTTTCTCGCACTTCGTCCTGGGCTTCATCTTGGGACTTGGCAAGCGTTTCGGCCGTGGGGGATTCGTCGTCACTGCGTTGTTCTACTTGCTCCTTTGCGGCTTCGATTTCCTGTGCCGCCTTTGCCGCCTGCTCGGGAAGCGACAACACATAGCGCATGATCGTTTCTCTCGCTTCCTGAATCTGCGGTTCGATCGAGCTTAGGCCAGTCGCCAAATTTTGTTCGATCGATTTCAGTGCCGATTCGCCGCTCAGAAACTCTTCGTCGCTCCAACGGCGTTTGCTGATGCGTTCACGAGCCTTGTTGAAGTCCGCGTCGTAACGCGTCCGATCGATCGGTTCCAATAGCTTCCAATCCACCCCGGCTTGCTGCAGCATCCGGACCGGCCACTCCAGCGAGGCGCCGAAGCGTTCCAACCACATCGGGTGATCTAGCTTTGCGATCACCGTCGGATCCAGGCGGCGTTCAGCCTCCCATAGGGCCCGAATTTCCCGCAGGCTCATCGCGACTTCATGCCCACCTTCGACCAACTTGATCGCTTTCGCAAGTTCCTTCATCACGTCGGACGCCGGTTGATCGCGATAAGGCAGAAACCCATCTTCAGACACGTTGTCGAGTGCTCGGCCGATCATATTCAGATCGGCTGCGTATTGCAGATCGACCGACACGATCGTTCGATGCAAACCTTCCTCGCCATCGATACGTTGCAGCGTCAGTTCACGTGCGGCCGCAAATTCATGTTCGTGCCAATTCCCATCGCGAATCCACTCAGCGACTTTCGTAGATTCCTTCGACTTTTGCTGCTGTTCTTTGGACACGACGGAGTCTCGTCCGTCACGTTCCATCGCCTCGAACGCTGCCCCGAGCGGACCTAGCTCTTTTTGCAAGTCACGCGTCATCGCTTGCATCGTCGATGACAAACGTCCTTCGTTCATTGCGTGCGTTGATTTGCCCACCGTTTCCGTTGCGAGCTGGCGAACAAGATTTCGTAGTTGCTCTTCAGGCAATTCGCCGGCGATCGCATCGTCGATGCGAGACGTCCAAGAATCGGACCATTGGGTCCATTGCTGTTGAAAATGTCGAAACGTTGACTCGGGCAAATTTTCTTGGTGCAAAAGGATAAACTCGTCGATCGCTTCCATTCGTCCAGAAACGACCGTCAAGTATCGTCCAAACCGATCGATTGGAATGGCTGCATGCTCTTTCCCATCGCCAACGAGCGGTCGCAGGCTGCGTTGAACCGATACGACATCGGCTGCAACTGCCAACGAATACTGCTGACCGAATTCGGCTCGCATCAGTTGATCGATTCGCGATGCTTGTTGCCCCAAACTTCGAGATCGCGACGCAAGTTGTCGCATTTCACGATCACGGATTCCGTCCCACGCTGGCGGACTCTCTTGTAAGGCGGCTTCGGCGGACTGACTCAAACGCCGCAAACCGAGATCGGCATTCAATACCGAACGTCCGATCAATTCGATGGTCCGGGATTCTGCCAGGCTGCGTGAAACACTGCTCTGGTACCGGATCAACTTCATCAAACCGTCGGTCAGGGCCGTCAGTTCCTCGGCAGCCTCCGTTTGAGCCTTAACCTCATTGGCATCTGACTTCTCGAGTGGTTCGCGAACGGCGTCCAGGATGGACTGTGCACGTGTCGTCCATTCCAAAACCAACGTCGCCATCTTGTTCATCTCGCCAAGATGGCGATGACGATCAGAATCAAAACCATCATCGGCTACCAGCAATTCGATAAACGGCGATTCGCCGCGTTGGCCAAGTCGATCGATCGCGACCAACCGTGTGCGAACAATATCACCACCGGCTAACTTGGTCGGTTCGCTAACGGAGGTTTCTGCCGACGCCGCTCGATCCTTCAACAAATCCCAATCCCACGTCGCACGAATTTCCTTCGATGATTCAACCATCGGTATATCGCGCTGTTGGATGGGTCGATTGTTGACCTGGAATTCTTGAAAAACACGATCCATTGGCAGGTCGTCGGTCATGATTCCGGCACACGCCACCACTTCCAACGGCGATACCAACATTGTCGTTGGTTGGTTGGAGGACCATCGAGCGGTCGGCGGCAAATCCGGAATTGGCGTGACGGTGTTCTGGGGGCTGAACGGATTGTTCAGACCCGACCGTTGACTGGTCGCATCGACCTGGTACTGGTTCGGCGTTTTGATGGGAATCATGGTCTGAAACACTTCGCTGGATCCGTCAACAGGTTCAAGCTGGTAAACGGGTCCGCGCAGTCCAAATCGAACCGTCGCATCAGCGACCGGTTCATCGAACCGGATCGTCACGTTCGCTCGCGTTCCGACCAACGCCTCCAGGTCACCGTGCTCGGCGGACTCGACACGATCCTCGAGTTTCGCGTAGCTGGGAAACTGAAGCTGTTTTTCGAACGATACCACTCGTGGTCGGGGAAGCGGCGTAAGCGTATGCCACAATGTGATCGCGTCGCCGGCGATGACGCGATAGTCGACGGGATCGTTTCCGACCAAGACGTTCGCTGCGAACAGGTTACTGACTCGGATCGACGGCGGTTCCTGCGAATCATCTTGCGATCGCGCAACGCGTGGCGTCATCGCCGACTCGCCACCGGTCCCGTCGGCCATCCGCCATTGCAGTGTCACTTCGTCCGCAGCGATCCCATCCATAGAAACAATCACCGCAACGGCGTCACCTTCGGCGACAAACCTGGTCGGAGGATCGGGAGCTTCGATGGACAGGATCGTCAACGAAGCACGCTCGATGGCAAGACCGGGCAGCATCGCACGCGCGAACCGGCGAGCGAATTGGGCACGGGGAATCAGCATCAAGATCGCACATATGGCGACAAAAACCGCCATCGCAATCAACCAACGCTTGATCATCGCATAGGGAAGCAATGTCGAAACATTGATCATCGCAGTCCGTCGCCCGATGCTCTGTTGAAGACGACGGCGAAACGAGAGGGAACCGTTGGCGGACTGAGGATCCGCCAATTCGACCGCCGACAACAGGTCTTCGCGAAAGCGAGGGTCGGCCGATTCCAACTGACGAGCGACCATCCGTGGATCCGATTGGCGGAAATGACGAAATCCAAACCACCACGCAGCAGCGAACGAACAGACATACGCGAGGATGCTAAGCCCCCACCGAATTGCATCCGGCGCCAGCCAAACGAAATCGATGATTGCGATCACAAACATGCAAATCAGTCCGACGACCACCGCCGCCGCAACGGCACGTAGCAACAAAAGCAATCGTCGCCGCTGCATGAATTGTTGTAGCGCCGAAACCGTTTCAGGGTTCAGTCCCAGATCGTCCGCGAAAGTTCTTGCTGTCGACATGATCGCTACACCAATCCTGCTCGTTTTCGCAACACCCACTCGGCCGCCAACAAAATGATCACGGCCCAAAACCAATAGAACGACTGCCAAACAACGACGTCCGACTCGACGATCGTGCCCGACGAAAGCGGACGCAGCGAATCCAGGATCTTCGAGGCCGAGGACTCATGAACGTAGACGCCGCCACCGGCCGCGGCCAACTGCTCCATTGCCCCGCGATCGAGGCTGACGCGGTTCATTTCGACGGAGTGACGATCACCAACCCAAATGGGCGTCGAAGCTTGCAACGCCGTCGAATCGAAACCACTGGCCCGCACTCGGACTTCATAGGCTCCCGAATTCAATTTTGGCGAGAGCCCAGTATATGTTCCTCTTGCCGGGTCATCGACCGACATCGGCACCGACGCAATGATCTGATTCTCCGAAACCACCAAGGCATCGACCGTTGCGTCGCCAACGGGCTTGCCACCGGTATCCTGTAGTCGAACGCGAATGATGGCGGCTTCGCCGTCGCGGTATTCGATCTTGTCGGTACCGATTGCGACGTATTCGTCGTTTGCCGAATAGGGTGGTTGCATCGAGGCTGCCAGCAATTGATTCCAAAACCGAGCGTGAAATCGGTCAGCAACTTTATATCGCCAACGCCAAGTTTGATCTGACGACAAATAGAAAACACGCCCCGAACCAAACAATCGGGTGACCAACCAAGGCGACCGTTCGCCATCGGCGTCGACGGCGTCCACCCAGGCTTCGGCGCCCTCCTGTCGGTCGACACGAACGAAAGACTGAGGTGCTGGTAATTGCGACCAGAAATTTTGGAGATCCGTTTTTTCGCCACCCAAATTCAGCATCGGGTTCTCCATCCCCAATCGCGTCGGAATCATCGAACTGGCCGCCAACAGCCGATCGTTTCCAAACTCGACGGGTATTAAGTCTCTAAGCGAACTTTGGGCGATCTTTTTAATCCGATCATAGCGACCGTCGACCACGACCAGCCCGCCGCCGCGCGTTACAAATTCGCGAATCAAATTCGCGTCGGTGATTTCGAACTGATCGGGCGGGACTTCCCCGAGGATGATCACGTCATACTTTGCAAGCGATTCACGCGACCGGGGGAATTCACCGTCATCATCCCCTCGTTCTAGCCGCAACGTATCGGTCCCAGGCCCAAACAGAATCGTATCGACCGTCCATGCGGGATCGCGCTCGAATAGATTGCGGACGTATCGCGTCTCCCACCGACTCGAACCGTCCATGATCAACAGACGTCGATCGCGTGTCGAAGCGGCGACACGAAAAGCCATCGTGTTGTTGGTTGAAATCGATTCTCCATCGATCGGTTCGACGACCGCTCGAAGGTCCATCACGATCGTGCTGCGGCGAACGCCACGAGGATCGGTTGCAGCCGTTTGGTCGATCACCGTTTCGACGTCCAATTCGAACGGGACCGATTGGAACGTACCGGTCGCGGCAACGGACGTTTGCCACACCGTTTTGCCAGTCTCGGCCGATTCGATTCGCACGTTTAGGTCGCGGCCATCGAATCCGAACTGATTGATCGCGATCGATCCACCCAGCACGGCGTCGGCCGCAACCGAGTCGGGCCGACTGACTTCCGCAATGGACACGTCGGCCGGTTCGTCTTCGCTCCCCATGCCGATCGTATGAACCATTGCACCCGATGCACGAAGGGTGCCAGCCATATCGATCGCGCTGCCTCCGACGTTGTCGCGTCCATCCGATATGACAACCAGTGCCGATTGGACGGGCGTCGCGTCCGCGTCATCTTCGCTTTGGAATGCGAGTGCGGTAACGGCCGATGCGAGTTCCGTTCGCTTGCCATCCGGTTGGATCAAAAGTGAATCGGTGCGATCCGTTTCTTGATCGCCGGCATCACCACTTGTCCATACGGTAACGGGCTCGCCCGCACTGAAAGCAACAACGTCAATGTCGTGCGTTGCACGAAGCGACTCGATCCATCCTTCGTTCTCACTGTCGCCAGCCAACATTCGCATCGCCCGAGCGACGCGACTGGTTTGCGCATCGTCGGATTGCGTATCGGTGACCGACATGCTTTGCGTGGCATCGACGGCGAATACGATTCGTCCGAGCGTACCGACGGTGATTCGGCGGTGCCAAACCGGGCCCGCCAATATCAAGATGATCATCGCCACGGTCGCCGCGCGAAGCGCGGGCAGGACAAAGTTCAGCGGCGAATCGATGTGCCGCGTCTCTCGTAGGTACAACAACGCCACCAGCACGGCAGCGGCAACCGCGACCGTGAAAACGATCCAGGGGGATAAGTCACCGGCGAATCGAAGGCTTCCCCAAATCATGAGGCACCACCCATCACGCCAGTCGCCTTGGCGATGGGCTGTTTCTTAGACGACCGAGAACGCTGCTGCAGAAACAATTCGCCGATCAAAGCAATCAGGAGTCCGACCAGCAGCCAACGCCAAATCTCCCTACCGAATCGTCGTGTTTGGTCGTCGGAGGCGATCGAGCGTGCGTCGACGTGAATCGTCGCTTCGATCAATTCCGCGGCCCGCGACATTCGACTCGCATCCGCTTCACGCAATTGAGACTCGATCGAGGGCACTTCAGCAACGCGGATCGTTTGTGTCGAGAAGGGTTTGCCATCCGCGGTCCATTGGGTTTCTCGAAACTGATAAACACCGGCTGAAGCCGCGTTGGCAAGTGACAACACCGATGGCGTTTGTCCCGACGGTTCCAATGTCAACTCTTCGCCGATCGGCTGCCGAACTGAATAGGTTGGTGGCTTTCGAGAATCGCGTTTGATGTCGGTGGTGAACAACGACTCCAGTTCGTCGGTGGCGACCATGATGGTGGATCCGACGTCGACGGTGGTTTGTTTCTGTGTGCCCGCTAGATCAAGAACCATCTGCTGCATCATCGGCAAGAAAACCAACCGCATCGGTAAGTTCGACCAATCGGCGTCGCAACCAATGGCGAACTGCATGATTTGGCCTCTGCCTTCCGCGCGTCGGACCACCAATGGCTTACCTGACTCGAACGCCAACAGCGTCACGGTTGGCGACGTATCCGCATCCGGGGCCACATCGTCGATGGTCAACACACGATGCGACGTAACATCCACGTCGCATACCGCACTGGACGCCGGATCGTCACCTGTACTGGGACCAATCAACGACCATGCGGCGTATTGGGTGTTCAATTGTCCAATCGGAAATCTCACTGCCTCGGCATCATCACGATAGGGTTGGCCAATAACCTCGCCCATGCGTGCCGGCATCGAGATCGAGTGATCAGCATCGGACCACGTCTGATTGTAGATTTCTGGATCGACTTGATCACCGTCAAAAACGACCAACGCGCCACCCTCGTTGACAAACCGAGCCAGACGCCCGCGTGAGGCATCGTTCAGGCGACCCACATTGGCAAGCACGACAATTGCGGGCGATTGACGGTCGAGTTCTTGCACCATTTTGTTTTCGCTCGTGACGATTGTTCGCACGGCATCGGGTTGGTCCTGTCCACCGAAGGCGAAGGGACTCAGCGCGACAGCAAGGAAATCGGCTTCGCCGCCGAGCGGCTTTTTGCTGGGCTGTCCGTCCACCAAAATCACATCGACTTGGCGAATCACATCGACGCCGATCAGGCGTTGATTGTCCTCCGGCAATGCGTCGGAATGCTCAACAGAAACAGCAATGGCTTGAACACCCACTTCGTCGAACTTGTGAGTCAAGCGGACCGATGCCGACGAGCGAGCGGCGATGCTGGTCGTATGCGACGGCAAGGCGTTGCCCGCTACCGTCCACGCAAATCGTAGATCATTGATGGGCGTGTCGCTGCCGTTGCGTATTCTTGCCACAAACTTCGCCGAGCGACCCGCAATGATGGCCGGCGATTCGGACTCAATGGATTCAACAACCACGTTGGAAAGCTCGCTGGAATCCGCGCCGACGTTCATGAAGCAAATCGTCGGTCGATATTCCGCTTCGTCCAACGAACGTGCGAGGCGTTTCAGTGATTCGATCGCGGTATCGTCGATCATATGGCTTTGGAAGTCCGAAACCACAATGATTTGGCGCTCGATATGATTTGCTTCGCCGGCTACTTCGACGGCCCGTCGTATAAGTCGTCCCAAATCAATGGGTCCGCCCACGGCGGATAGGTTTCGACAGGCCGACATCGCGTCGGACGCGCCCATTGAACCAACGACGGCGTCGACGGTACTGGATCGAAGCAACATCACTTCGTCGCGTCGGGATAGCGTTTCGAAAATGGATTCGAGTTGTTCGCTGACGTGAGTGATCCGTCGCCGTCCGTCGGGCATCCGCGCGGACATGCTGCGACTGTCATCGATCGCAATCACGACGCTGCGGGGCGCGTCACCCGGAAGCGACTGGAATCCGGTAAGCACGGGCCTCGCTAAACAAAACGCAAGCAAGATGGGGATCGCGCAGCGCAGCAACAGCAGCAACAGATTCATCAGCTCCATCCGCCGACGATTCACTCGCACCACATTTCCCAGTAGGTGCATCGCGCCCCAATCGACCGTACGAAACCGGCTGCGAAACAGCAAGTGAATCGCAAGCGGGATCGTGAACGCGAGAGCGCCCAGTGCGAGTAGCCCGTTTAGCAGCGTCACCGAATCCGTCTCCGCATCGCAAAGTATTCGTGCAACGCATCGTCGAACGGTCGATCGGTTGTGATCGGAAAAAAGTCGACTCGATTGCGTCGGCACGCGTTCTGCAATTCGGCTTGATGTTCGGCTAACCGTTGCAGATACGCTTCTCGAATCGATTGCGAATCGACAACGTGCTGGTTCGATTCATTTTCAAGATCGCGAAATTGAATCCGACCCGAAAAAGGAAAATCCATTTCGTCGGGGTCGAGCACCTGGAAAAAAAGCACCTCGTGGTTCTTTGATCGAAACTGTGTCAACGATCGAGCAATACTTGCCACGTCGCCCATTCCGTCCGAGATGACAATCACCAAACCCCGTCGGCCCAGCTTGGACGCGATTCTTTGAAAGACGCCACCCAAGTCGGTTTCGCGACGCGTCGCATCCGCTGCGAGCGCCTTCATTACGGCCTTCAGGTGCGATGGTCGGCTGCGCGTCGGGATCTGGTCGCGGGGTTCATCATCAAATGTGATCAGTCCGACCGCGTCCTGTTGAGCCAACATCAAGTAGGAAAGCGCTGCCGCCAACTGTTGGGCGTAATCGTACTTTGTTTTGACTTCGGGGCTGTTCCCGCCGGCCCGCTGGCCGCCGTATCGCATCGATCCGCTGCGATCGACCAACAGCGTGCAACGAAGGTTCGTCTCTTCTTCGTACTCCCGGATGTAGAGCCGGTCGCTCTTGCCAAAAACTTTCCAGTCAATGTTTCGCAACTCGTCGCCGCGGACGTACGGACGATGCTCTTTGAACTCGACGCTGAACCCCTTGTGGGGCGAGCGGTGACGACCGGAACAGAATCCTTCGACGACCTGTCGGGCGAGCAACTGTAGCCTGGCAACGCGCGAAAGTTCTTTCGGCGTGACAAGGTCAAGAATTCGCATGGCAGGCGGGGGTCCGAGCGAGGGGGGGCAGAAGGCGGGCGGCGTCAGCACCATTGTATCTGAGCCGAAGTGGTCTAGCGAGTTCCGCCCTCGTCGGTGCCTACTTTACGTTGGGGTTTTTCTCCCAACCTTCGCTCATTTCCTTGCTATAGACCCTTTTGCCGTCACGAACGGCGTTACTGCGCGGTCGATCGTCCCAAACTTTGGCATCGCCTTCCTTGATGATCTCCTGCACGTCGTCGACTTCGATGTCGTGGAGCGCCGCAAAGGCCACCAATTCACGGTCGTACGTTTTCTCCAACATGACTTCCAAGCTCTTACGTGCCCTGGTTCCTTGTGGAAGGATCAGCGGCGTTTCAACCGTCGTCCGAGCGACCGTTCGATAGTCGGCATAGATGCGCATCCGTTGTTCTTCGGGCAACTTCACCACGCGGTAGGGCTGGGGTTGCCGAGGCTTGATCGTTTCCTCGGGTTCGGTCGATGCCGCGGACGGGGGAGGGCTCTGCCCCAACATCATGACTGTTAAGCCGATGAACGCCAGCAGCACCATCGCACCACCGACAAGTCCGGCCACGATTGCCATGTTCTGAGTGCTGGCCTTGTCCTTGACCGGTTCGGGTTCAGCGGCCTGGCGCATTTGCTTCGCGGTGACGCTGATCTGAGCAGCACTTGGGTTGCCGACATTCCAGACCGTCGCACAGGTCGGACACTTGACGTTCGTCATGGTCGCAGCAACGTTCAACGTTGCATCGCAACCGGGACACTGAATACGACGAATCGACATGGCACAAGCTTCTTGCGTTTTGAACGGAGAACGAGCGGACCGTTTGGCGGACTCGAAATGGCATTGTATCTGACCAAGGGTGACCGATCGGAAACAATCGCCGCATGTCAGGCTGGAAAACCGAACGTACTTTTGCAAATGCTTCCCGTTCGTTCTATCACTCGGACAATCCGCGCCGAGCCCTGAGTCGGGCGATCATCGCGGCCGATGTGACCGCGATCAACGCGGCGCTGAAAACGAAATAACCTGCCACGATGCTCCAGTTCCCGATATTCGCAAAGTCTTCATCGGGATTGCGTTTCAAGTTTGCATCCAAGGGGATCGAAAATAGTGCCGAAAATGGACTCGTCACACCTGCCCATTCGGCCGATGCGATGGACCCGGGCGCGAAGTCAAGGATCTGCATCAAGGATATGGCCGTCGGCGGCGCGACGTAAAGCAAGAGCAGCACAATATAGGTGCTTAGCAATGCGATCGACGTTTTCTTGTTGAATAGCGAAGAAGTCAACGCAACGACGGCATTCACCAAGCACACGACCAAGACGATCGCGAACATCATGACCACCGCCAACCAATTGGTCCAGAAACTGGTGTTCATTGCCGTTCCTAAGAGTAGCGGCCACAACAGGAAACCCGTCAACACGGCCGAGATCCGGAAACCGACGACGAACTTGCCCCACAAAATTTGCCATGGTGTTAGCGTCGTCGTTAACAACAGATCTAGCGTTTCCCGTTCACGCTCGCTGGTCATGCTGCCGGCCAGAAAGACGGGACCGACCAACATGTTGAAGACGATCACATAAACGCTGAACCACGCACACTTGTCCATCATCCAAAACAGAAACACGCCCATCAACGGAATCGCCAACAGCATGCTGATCTGGATCACCAACCGCAGCATCAACGTGCCCTGGCTGAAAATCTCGCTGTGCATTTCCTTGTCGTAGACCGGATTGGTGCCGTCCGCCATCAACTCCTGTTTCTTCGGCGGAGCGAACAGGCGATCGGGGAATTGGTCCGGCTGGATGACCAAACCGACTGCTTCTTCCGACTCTTTTTCTAAGTCGATCACGTCTTTGCCTTCGCTACCCACATCCGGCGGATACAGCATGCGGCCGGCCGCGGCCGAACACATCAAGATCACCGCTGACAACACGAACGCCGGGATCACCAACACGGCCAACTTCAATCGCAGTTCACCGTCACCCTCCAACGACCACCAAAACAGGACCGCGCCCATCACCAACGGCAGAATCAACAGATAGCTGACCACCAACGAACTGCTGGTTCGCGAAAAATAGCTGCTGCAAAAGACGCCAATCGCGCCGAACAGGATTACCGAAACGATCAGCCCCAGGTACGCCGCCAAGACCTCATAAAGGCTGACGCCGCCGAGCGGCAAACACAAAACGATGATCGGAAGCGATGCGAGAATCAGCATTCCCAGGTGGGTCAAAGATGCGACCATTTTTCCGAAAACGATCGCCCCGGGTCTGAGCGGACTGGCCAGCAGCATCTCGTAGGTGCGGCGTTCTTTTTCGCCCGTGATCGTGCCCGCCGCAAAACTGGGCGCCATCAAAGATGCGATCACGTACTGGCCGAGGAAGAAAATATTGACCAGCTTCTTTGCGCTCGGCGGATTCGTCGTCAGATCCAGACGTTCGTCGGTGGGCCATGCCAACAAAACAACGCCAGCCAGCAACAACTGATAGAACGCCAACAGCAGGAACGCGCGATTGGTCCGCAGATTGACCAACAACTCTCGCTGAAGAACGGGATTTTCGAAAACGTACATCAGGGTTCCGAACGAATCATGTCGTACTGAAAGTCGCGGCGCCTTTGCTTCGGCGCGCCATGGTCCACTAGCGTATCCGAGTCTTCGACGCTTCGCCCGCCTGTTCAACGACGTAAGTCGGCACCGCGTAACCCGGCAACCGTTTCTGTAACTCCGCAATCAAAGCGCGACCGACCGCTTCGTCGACTTCGAAGTGAGCCGCCCCGGTAACTCGATCGAGTTGATGCAGGTAGTACGGCATGACACGGTGATTGACCAAACGCGTGCAAAGCGACGCCAGTATTTCAGCATCATCGTTGACGCCGCGCAGCAAGACGGCTTGGTTGAGTACAGGGATTCCGGCATCGATCAGCATGGCAAGTCGGCTCAGTACCGCATCGTCCAATTCCGCCGCATGGTTGGCGTGGACCACGAACCACGTCGTCAGCCGGCTTTGGCGAAGCCGGTCGATCAGTTGGTCGGTGATCCGCTGGGGAATGACGATCGGCATCCGGGTGTGGAATCTCACTCGCCGAAGATGTGGGATCGCTTCGAGTTCCGACATCAACCGGTCAATTTTTTGGTCGACCAAGGTCAATGGATCGCCGCCGCTGAGGATGACTTCGTCCAGTTCCGTGGCCGACCGCAGATAGTCGATCGCCGGGCGGTAGTCGTCGCTTTGCGAACCCACGTCGTGGTACGGAAATTGGCGACGAAAGCAGTAGCGACAATGCACGCCACAGGCACCCGTTGTTACCACCAGGGCGCGGCCGTGGTACTTGTGCAGCAAACCGCCGGCGACCAGCGAACCCATGTCGCCGACCGGATCGGACGAAAAACCGTCCGTTTGAACTTTGTCTTCCGCCGCGATGGGCAACACCTGTTTCAGCAGCGGATCGTCGGGATCACGGGGCCGAATGCGGCTGAAATACTCAAGCGGAACGAAAGTTGGGAAATCTCGCTCTGCCCCTGGCGCAGTTTCGGCGTCCAGGCCTAGCATCTGACGCAACGTCACCGAGGATCGAATGGCGCGTTTCATCGCCGTCTGCCAACTCACTGGTGAGCTTGCCGTCGAACCCATCGGGACAAGATCCGATGTTGCCGCTAGAATTTCGACCAATTGGTTATCCCCACCCCTTTTCCTCTCTTCGACTCCGCCCGTCGGAGCCAGCAAAATATCATGGCTACTTATAACACAAGTGACTTTCGAAAGGGCCTGAAGGTCCAAATTGACGGCGAACCGTACTTGATGACGGAAATGACCTTCGTCAAACCGGGCAAGGGGAACGCGATGTACAAATGCCGCTTGAAGAACTTGGTTCGCGGCAACTCGCTGGACCGAACCTACAAGGGCGGCGACTCGTTGGAATCGGCCGACGTTGAAACGACGTCGGTTTCGTTTCTGTATCGTCAGGGTGAAGACTATGTGTTCATGAACCAAGAGAGTTTCGAACAGTACGAAGTTACGTCTGACGTTGCCGGCGACATTTGGAAGTATCTGCTTGACGGCATGGTCTGTTCGATGACGCTTTACAATGGTCAAGCGATCGTGGTCGAGCCACCCAACCAAATCGAACTGAAAGTCACCGAGACTCAGCCCGGCACCAAGGGCGATACGGCAACCAACGTGACCAAACCGGCGAAAGTCGAAACCGGCGCCGAATTCCAGGTACCTGGATTCATCAAGGAAGGAAACGTCATCAAGGTTGACACTCGCACCGGCGAGTACGTCGAACGCGTCAGCAACTAAGGGCCATGCGAGAAAAAAGTGTCCGACCCCTTTTGCCGGGAACCGGCCCTTCGGGTGCTTCGCACAAAAAGGGTCGGACGCTTATTTTCCGTTCATTCCTAAGCACGAAATCGCAGTACTGAAATTTCGCCGATGTTCAACACTCTCTTCCTACCCGAACTTCGAGAGATGTTGGCAGCTGCGAATCGCGTTGAATTGGAAGAGTTCTGCCAAACGCTAAACGCGGGGCGGACCGCCGAGTTTATGGAAGGGCTCTTCAATGACGAAGTCTGGGAAGTGCTTCAGTACGCGCCGGCAAATCGTCGCGCCGAGATCTTCAGCTATTTCGATCACGAGCGGCAACTCGCGATGGTGGAAACCCACGACGCGAGCGAAGTCGCGGCGTTGGTCGAGGAAATGCCGGCCGACGACCGAGTCGACCTGATCCAGGAATTATCCGCCGAGCGGGCGCAGCAGATTCTGCCGCTGCTGCCGATCGCCGATCGCCGGGACATCCAACGCCTGCAATCGTACAGCGACGGAACCGCGGGCGCGCTGATGACCAGCGAAGTTGCGATGCTGGAAGAGCACATGACGGTCAAGGACGCCCTTGATGAGCTCGGGCGCCAATCCAGCGAACTCGAAACGATCTACTACCTGTACGTCGTCGATGAAAATAATCTGCTTCGCGGGATCGTTTCAACACGTCAACTGGTATCGTCGCTCAAGCACCCCAGCCTGACGCTCGGCGACATCATGGAATCGGATGTCGTCGCGGTTTTGGTTTCGGAGGATCAAGAATCGGTTGCCGAGAAGGTCGAGCGATTTAATTTGTTGGCGATACCAGTCGTCGATAGCGGCCGGCAACTTTTGGGCATCATCACGCACGATGACGTGATCGATGTTGTCCGCGAAGAACTTGCCGAAGACGCCCAGCGGATCGCGGCCGTCGAACCGCTGGAAGATAACTTCTTGCGAGTCGGCTTGTGGACGCTTTGCTGGAAAAGAGGGCTGTGGCTAACGATCCTTTTCTTCGCGGCCCTGCTGACGGCGTTCGCGCTGCGTCACTATGAAACCGACTTGGAACGGTTCGCGTGGCTGGTATGGTTTATTCCATTGATCATCAGTGCGGGCGGTAACTCGGGCAGCCAGTCGGCAACCCTGGTCATCACGGCTATGACCAGCGGAGAAGTTCGGTTCAAAGATTGGCCGCTAGTGCTGCGCCGTGAAGTCATTGTGTCGCTGGGATTGGGCAGTTTTTTGTCGTTGATCGGGTTTAGCGTCGCCCTATTCATCGCTCCGTCCACCAATGACGCACTTGTCATCCCGTTCACTCTTTTATCGGTCATTGTTTGCGGGTGCCTGTGCGGTGCGACCCTGCCGATTCTGTTCAAACGACTCGGGCTTGACCCCGCAATGATGAGCAACCCGTTTGTCGCGGGAATCGTCGACATTTTGGGTATCGTGATCTACATCAACATTGCCCGTTTGATCATCCGATGATGACGCATCGGATCCGATGCCCGGATGCCAAGGTCCGTGCCTAGGCTTCGTTTGATTGTGACACGCCCGACTCGCGGATAACCTATGGATTCGCCTGTTGGACCGCCCGCCACCCCTCTCATTGATTCTTAGCCCACCATGCTGATCGATTCACACCACCACCTATGGAAATACTCAACTGCCGAGTACGGCTGGATCGACGAATCCATGTCGGTGATTCGCAAAGACTTTTTAGCGAAAGAACTGCGTGAATTGGCCGCGGCCAACCATGTCGACGGTTTCGTGACGGTGCAAGCGAGACAAACGGTTGCTGAAACGAAAGAGCTTCTCGAACTAGCTACAACCGAACCGCTGATCCGTGGCGTCGTCGGCTGGGTCCCGTTGGCGGATCAGAACGTCGCCGACGTTTTGGACGAATTCGCGGATAACCCACGGCTGAAGGGAGTTCGCCATGTCGTTCAAGACGAGGCCGACGACCGCTTCATTTTGGGTGCCGATTTCAACCGCGGTGTCAACCAACTGGCGACTCGTGATTTGATTTACGACATTCTGATCTTCGCCAAACAATTGCCCGCAAGTATCGAATTTGTCGATCGACATCCGACGCTGAACATGGTTCTCGATCACATCGCCAAGCCGACGATTCAATCAGGCGCTTTCGACCAGAATTGGGAAAACAATGTACGCGAGTTGGCTCGTCGCGAGAACGTGATGTGCAAGTTCTCGGGCGTGGCAACGGAAGTCTGCGACGCGACTTGGAACATTGAAACCATCCGTCGCCACTGGGACGTCGCGCTCGAAGCCTTCACGCCCGCTCGATTGATGTTCGGCAGCGATTGGCCCGTCTGCCTCCTCAAGACTGGTTATCACCAATGGATCGACGTCGTTCGAGAACTCGCCAGCGAACTATCCCCCAGCGAACAACAAGCGTTCTTTGCCGGAAATGCCATTCGGGCTTATCGCCTGGCGTGATGCCTTACACCTCATTTCAAACTGCTTCTTCCTTCGTTCGGAATTTCCATGCGCGCCATTCAAATTTCAGAAGTCAAAACGCTTAAAGCCATCGACATCGATCCCCCGTCAGCACCGGGTCCCGGAATGGCGTTGGTCAAGACACACCGCATGGGTGTTTGCGGAACCGATGTCAGTTGCTATTTGGGAAAATTCCCGTTCTTCGACTTTCCCCGAATCCCCGGTCACGAATTGGGTGTGGAGGTGGTGTCGGTTGGCGACGGCGTCAAGAATGTGAAAGCCGGCGACGCCTGCAGTATCGAACCCTATATGAACTGCGGCGAATGCTACCCCTGCCGTCGCGGCGCGATCAATTGTTGCCAGAACTTGAAAGTCATCGGAGTGATGTGCGACGGCGGTCTGTGCGAATCGTTCTTGGTCCGCGCCGACAAACTGCACCCGTCATCGAAGTTGACGTTTGATCAATTGGCACTCGTCGAAACTTTGGCGATTGGCTGCCACGCCAACGATCGCGGCGCTCCCACCGGCGGCGATCACACGCTGATCATCGGCATGGGACCGATCGGACTGTCGACGCTTGAGTTTGCCCGGCTGACGGATGCGGAAGTCAGTGTCATGGACATGAATCCAGCGCGTTTGGAATTCGTCGAAAAGAATTACGGCATCAAAAACACGGTACTGTTCAAAGGCGACGGCAGCGAAATCGATCGCATGAAACAATTGACCGGCGGTGACATGTACCAAGTCATCACGGACGCCACGGGCAACAAGCATTCGATGTCGGGTGCGTTCCAGTACTTGGCGCCAACCGGTTCGTTGGTTTACGTCGGGATCACGACCGAGGAACTCACGTTCCGCCATCCCGTCATGCACCGCCCCGAAGCGACGATCAAGGCATCCCGTAACGCTATGCCAGGCGACTTCACCCGAATCATCAGCTTGATCGAAGACGGAACCATCAACACCGACCCCTGGATCACGCACCGCACCAGTTTCGACGGCGTCCTTGACGATTTCGAGTCATTCACCAAACCAGAAACCGGGGTGATCAAAGCCATCATCGAAGTCGCGTAGTTGCCTTGGCGCGAACGTGAATTGGCAATGATGGAAATTGCGTTCGAGCAGATTTCACGTTTTGCTCACTCGACCGTCGATCGGGCGAAGCAATCAGTCAGGAAAGCGAGCACTTGTTGCCCGCTGAATGTTTTCTCTGGCATGCCGATTTGGTAGGCATGCTCGGCCAGTAGATCGGGATCGACATCGTGGCCATCCTGCAGCGCCATCCACTCGGACGGGAACAGCAATTCCGAATTTGACTCGGCCAGCCGTAGCACCACATCATGATGCCGCTGATCGGCGACGATGCGTTTGTAGCGTTCATCAACCGAGTACGGCGCGCCTTCGAGCACTTGCAGAAAGTATCCGTCGATCAACAACAGCCCGCCGGTTAAGCCGCTTTCACTGTTGCGGTTGTGTGCGACACGAAGGATATCGTAGACATCTCGCATCGTGATGCCTTCGGCCGCGCGGCTGGTGTAGAGAATTCGCTTGAACATCCGCTAGTTGGCCTCGCAGGTCACGGCGTTGCCATTCGTTTGCCGGTCGTGTAGCAATTCCCGAATGGAGTCTGAAGAGATCGGACGGCTGAGCAGGTAGCGTTGGATTTCGGTGCAGCCCGCATCGCGGACTGATTTCATTTCCGCACACGTCTCGACGCCTTCGGCAGTCGTTTTGACCCCCAGACTTGCACCCAGCGAAGCAATCATCTTCACCAATGCCGCCGAGTCGTCCGAGGTGTCGCTGCCCGTAACGAAGGAGCGGTCAATCTTGATTTTGTCGAACGGAAACTTCCGCAAGTAGCTGATCGATGAATACCCCGTCCCAAAGTCGTCCATCGATATTCGGACACCTAGCTTGCGCAATTGGTGCAGCAATCCGACCGTCAGATCCGTGTTGGACATCAGCGACCGCTCGGTAATCTCAAGCTCAAGTCGGTTGGCCTTCAACCCGGTTTCGTCCAGGATGTTATCAACCGTCTGCACCAACGTTCGGTCACGCAATTGGATGGGCGAGACGTTTACGGAAACGCAGATGTCGTCGCCCCAGGTAACTGCTTCCTGGCAAGCCCGCCGAAGAACCCAAGCGCCGAGCGGCCCGATCAATCCGGTTTTTTCAGACAATGGAATGAATTGGTCCGGCGCGACGCGGCCGAGCTGGGGATGGTTCCAACGAACGAGGGCTTCACACAGCACAATCTTTTCAGACGTCAGATCGAGTACCGGTTGAAAATGGAGTTCAAATTCTTGATTCTTGATCGCAAGCCGAAGTTCGTTTTCGAGCTTACGGCGAGCTTGCATCCGCGCGTCCATCTCAGTTTCAAAATATCGCAGCACGCCACGACCATCCTGCTTGGCACGGTACATCGCAAGATCGGCGTTCTTGAGCAATTCGTTCGACGTATCGCCGTCAAACGGCCCTATCGCGACACCGACGCTGACGCCGATATGCACGTGCTGTTCGTCGAAGACGATTGCTTCGTTCAACCGCTGAATCACTCGCTTGGCAAGCGCACGCGAACTCGACGGCTGAGGACAGTTGATTTGCAAAATCGCGAACTCATCACCGCCCATTCGGGCGACGCGGTCACCGTCGCGAATCGATTCAATCAAACGTCGCGCCGCAGTCTGCAAGACTCGATCCCCCGCCGGATGGCCCAGCGTGTCGTTGACCGGTTTAAAGTTGTCCAGATCAAAGTACAGCAGCGCGATCTCGGCTCCCTCGGCAAGCGATGCGATTTCAGCGTTCAAGTCGTTTATCATCGCGGTTCGGTTGAGCAGCCCCGTTAACGCGTCCTCGCGAGTGATTGTTTCCAGCCTCTGTTGCTCGATTCGAAGTTGATCCACGACGCGATCAAGTCGCTGCAGCGCATCGATTTCAACCGCTTCGATCTGCGGTTCAAAGGAATCGACACTCGACATTGAATCGATATCCGAGAACATTGGCATGGGTTTACAACGTAAACATCTCTACGCCCCGATGCGAAGCAGGGCCGGAAATTTTTGTGGCTAGCACGCGATTTCCGCCGCCCGCGATCGATGTCGACAAACCCGGCCGTACAATCCCTAAAACCGGAAGCGTTGGGAAACCCGGTTGCCAGTCAACACCAAGGCGGGAGGGTGGCCAAGAATCGGACCCTCGATCGATTTCTGATTCGTGTCAGGAAATCTGTCTTGGTGGACTACGTACGATGCTTCACGGCCGTCGCGTCGATCGTGTAACCACGCGATGGCCGATGCAACGGTTCTGGCCCTGGGGCCACCGGACCATCGGCTTCGTCGGGCGAACCGGAAACGGGCTGACCGTTGACGTGAACCTGGAACGAACCGGCATACTTCGCCAAAAACAGGCGACGAAACACGCTTCGGCCGGCTGGCAAAAGTAGCGTGAACCCCAATGCGTCCGTCAGAATTCCTGGCGTCAACAACAAGGCTGCTGCGAACACGATCATCAGCCCGTCTTGGATCTCGCGGCTGGGCATGCGTCCTTCGGCCATCGCCAATTTAAAACGATGCCAAGCCACGGTACCTTCGCGCCGAGCGAGCATCGAACCCATGATGCCGGTGACCACAACAATCATTAGCGTCGTTGCCAATGACGTCGCTTCAGCCAACTGTAACAACAGGTACAATTCGACCAGCGGAACGATCACAAAAGCGGCAAAAAGTCGGATGAGCATGAGTGGCTCCGTCAGCGTGGCAGACAAGGACAACAAAGTGACTCTAACGCACCTTCCATGCCGAAACCCGATTTGCGATCACAAAATGGCCGCTCGAGGATGGTAAAACGCGTCATTCCCCTCTAATTTGCCGGTTCGCGCGATGAGGCACCAAGTATCACGACGTTTTTTCAATGGGTTACAGCCGATGCAAGCTGCGACACCGCTTTTCATTGACGGGCCAGTTCATTGAAAACAGGGCGTGAAGGTCGATTGTGCGGTCGCTTGTGGATGTCGAAATTGGCGCCGCGAGGCGTGATTTTGGTCGTCCATGGCTTGGGTGACCATTTGGGGCGATTCGAGCATCTGGCCAGAACCGTCAACGAGGCTGGTTGGTCCCTGTTCGCGTTTGACTTGCCGGGGCACGGGGATTCGCCTGGGAAGCCAGGAACGATTCAATCGTTCGATTCCGTTTTGGAAGACATTTGCGAAGTGCGTCGGACCGTCGCGGAATATTGTCCCGGCTTACCACAGGTGTTGCTTGGCCACAGCATGGGCGGCAACTTTGCAGCCAACTATGCACTGCGAATGCTGACAATTGACACGGATTCACCGCCGCTGGCTGGACTGGCGCTATGCGCACCGATGCTGATGCCGCCGCAATTGATGCCCCGTCCGATCATCTTCGCGGCTTGGCTTACTGGGCGTCTGTTCCCATGGTTTCGATTCGATCGCAAAGTCGATCCGGACTTACTGACACAGGACGCCGATGAAGCGGACCAGATTCGACGGGATCCAAAAACGCACGGCAAAATATCGATGTACCTCGCCACCCAGTTGGTGTCGCAGGGGCGATGGGCCATTGATCACGCGCGTGATATTCGAATTCCGACCTTGGTGATGTACGGGAAGGAAGATTCCATGATTGACCGCGACGCATGCGACCATCTGGCGATTCGCATTGGCAAGCCCGCGACCATGATTCGGCTGCCGCACACACGGCACGCGATTTTTCACGACGTCGAACGGGACACTGCGATCGAAGAGTTGACTCGGTGGCTCGATTCGGTATCAGCCAAAAATTGAACTCACCACTCAGTTCGCCGACCGATACTCGCCCGCCGATTGCTCGGCCAGTGTTTTCAAGAACGATTCCGCTGGCCCGGTCACAGCGATCCCAATCGTATTGAAGTTGACGTTGCGAAACCGATTTCGGTGCATGATGTCAGCGACGATCAGTGATGGATTGGTCAGTTCCCCAAAAGTCGGTTTACCATCAGAAATCAAAAACACGACTTCAAGTTGCTCATCGAAATCGAGTGTCTCGCGCAGCGCTTGGTAAGTATTGGTCCGGTCGCCGTATCCAAGTCGCTCGACGAACACAATTGCGTCTCGCTTGTTCTCTTCGCTCGCGATCAACAATTTTTCTCGCCACTGGCGGACCGACGTTTCAAAGAACGTGATCCCAAATTCTGAATCCGCAGGCAATTCCTTGATCGCTTTGATCAGCTCGAACTTGGCGCGTTCCAGTCGCGTCATCCCGCCGTCGTAATCCTTCATGCTTCCCGATCGGTCGATGACAAACATCAACCGCTTCGCATGAATGTCGATGTCATAGTATTTTTGCGATGCACCCATACGGATGCGACCGTTTCCGGATTGAGAATCAAAGCTTGCCTTTTGAAAAACGATCTTCGGTGGTTTCGATGCCTGCCACCGCTCAAACCTAGCCTGGTCGCCAAGAAAATGCGACTCGTTGACTTCGGTGAGCAACTTTGCAACTTCGAAATGAAGCTGTCCGTCGAGCTTCGATTCCAAGTCACCCAAAAACTCGACGGCATCGGGATGCTCCATCTGAGCCAATGCACGGACCAGGTTGAATCGAAATCCGTAATGCGAATCAAACTCGGGTCGATCGACTTGCCGTTTCAGAAACTCAATCGAGCCATAGTGTTTGTTCTTGCCTAGCGAATCCGCCGCGATCATGACGATCCCGGTGTGATCATCGTCAAGCAGATCGACCAAAACGCTTTCCGCATCGGTATGATCGATGGATCCGATCAAGTAGAGAAGGCGAACCGTGCTGGGACGAACCAGCTGCCCCGGTTGGGTCTGGCCCGTTTGCTCTATTGCGGCGCTGGTCAGCGCGGGCAAAAACTCATACGCCAATTTCGGTTGGGCCACCAAACGAGAGATTGCGTTTTGACGGACACTCTCGCTGCGCCCGGTTAATTGACGGACCAAGACCCTTGTTTGGCGATCCGTATCATCAGCCACAACTGCCCCAGCGAACGCAAACCAGCAAGTCAGCGAAACAGCAAAGCTGTGATTGATTCGAAAATGGAACGGACGCATCAGGGTTTCCGCAAGCAAAACGGCTTCGTTCGGACGGTCTGAATCTTACCGGACATCCGAAGTTCGTCAAAATGCTTTTTCGCACTCAAGGCCCAAAGCAAAGCAAATCAGACCAGAGCAAACTCAAGCATTCCAGCGATTAAACGGCCATCGCTTCCGTTTTCGCACGAGCGATGGATGCGTCTAGATCGTCGAACATGTTCCCCGCATTTTCGTGGAACACGCGGCCGATCAACAAGTCCGTCACATTTCCGCGGTGTTCAGGATGCTCCTTCATGAAGCGGCCGATGCTGAATTCTTTCGTATAGAACGCATGAACCAGTTTCCGCACCCATTTCGAGCCCTCACGGAACGACTCTGTCCATTGCCCAAGTTGTTCGCCGCTAAGATCATTCTTCTTGAAACCTTCTATGATGGCATCGCCTGCTCGGATTCCCATCTCCAAGGCGAAGTACACGCCCGATGAGTACACGGGATCGATGAAGCCAAATGCATCACCAACGAGCACCCAACCGTCGCCGGCGCTTTGCGACGTCATGTACGAAAACTCCTTCGCGGTGCGGACGTCACCAAGTTGGGTCGCGTTTTCCAATCGCGGTCGCAGTCCGGGGCATCTTGCGAGTTCTTCCTGGTAGACCTGTTCTGGTTTGCCGCGTCCCTTCAACAGATAGTCGTTGTCGGCAACGCAACCGATGCTAGTGATCCCGCGTGAGAGCGGGATGAACCAAAACCATGCGTCGCGCGTTTCGGTCTGCATGATGATTGTCGCGCCTTCGTTATCGCCTTCGCCACGAATGGCGTCACGATAGTAGGTCCAAATCGCAGCCTTTTTCAGATCCGGGTTGATCGTTTTCAATCCCCGTTTGTTTGCAATGAAAGATTGTTGTCCGGTGCCGTCAATCACGACACGGCATTCAACGTCGTGCAGATTGCCGTTTCGGTCTTTCAGAACGACTCCCGTAGCCTTCCCGTTTTCGTCAAATTTGACATCAACCAATCGAGTTTGGTCGACGCAATCGGCGCCCAGTTCAGCGGCGCGATCGAACAGCATCTTATCGAACTCACTGCGTTCAACCTGCCACGTGTTGCTGCAATCTCGGTCGTCGTGTTGGCGGAAAAAGAATGGCTCGGATTCACGACCGTTGTGCGTGACGAACTGAACGCTCTTCTTGACCTGCCAACCGGCCGCCTTGATACGGTCGGTCAAACCTAAACGCTGCAGGGGCCAATACGTTTCCGGCATCAACGACTCACCGACATGAAACCGAGGCATGGAATCGCGCTCGACCAAAAGGGTATCCAATCCCCCCGCGGCCACCGTCGATGCAGCCGACCCGCCCGCAGGTCCGCCACCAATCACCACAACGTCGTACTTCGTTTTCATCTACGATTGTCCTTCTTTGTCGTCCCAGTCACCTCTATCCAGACTTCGACTGGATCACTTCAACTTCCACCTTGGTATTCTACTTCGTCGTAAACCCCGAATTCCGAGATCCCGATACTCGCGGCGCGCTAGCCACCCGTTCGGAGATGTTGGTCAAAGAAGTCGTGTGTTTCACGGTTCGTCCGATCGCGAGTTTCGCCGCCCCAGCCGTGCTTTGCATCGATCAGAAACTCAACCCGTCCGGCGATATCGGCCTTTGTCATCGCTTCCACCATCAGAATAGCTTGCTGGTAGGGCACCAATGCGTCATCGGTCCCCTGGAAAAGCAGCATGGGTGCGTCGCCGGGGCTGACATGGGTCAAGGGCGACGCCTGCAGATAGGTTTCCGGTTTCTCGGCCGCCGATCCACCCAAAAAATCTGATATCAGCGGCTTGGTTTGTGCATTGAGCCCTTGTTCTTCGAAGAACGTCGGACCGAAGTACGACACCACTGCCTGGACTTCGCTGGATTGGTCCGGCCATCCGCCATCGCCTTCCCACTGGCGATCGAGTGTGCCCAGCATCATCGACAAGTGGGCACCTGCGGAATAGCCGACCGCGCCCAACCGCGTCGGGTCGATGCCGTACTCTTCCGCGTGAGCCCTCAAGTACCGAACGGCACATTTCACATCTTCGACCTGTGCCGGAAACTGATGTTCGGGACAGAACCGATATTGGATGGTGGCCGCAACGTATCCCTGTTCGGCCAAGGCGGTGATGTCGGGACGGTGGTTGGATTTGTCACCCATTCGCCATGCGCCGCCGTGAATGACGACGATGCACGGCGACGGCACCGATCGATCGATCGGCCTTGCAAGGTCCAATTGCAAATCGATTCCACCACCGGTCCCGTAGACAATGTCGTGTTCCACTTCGACGGGATTTTCCGTTGAAGCAATCGAGGCATCGGGATGATCCGCCATGCATCGCAAATTCATGCACGCCAAACCAACGAATACCATCGCTATCGACAAACCGATACGAAACATCGAAGCATCTCCCAGAAGAACGTTTTGAAGTGGAACCCAAGTCGTCGCTATCGCATTCTTGCGAATGCCCGCACTTCGCGGTTTATTCGTCGACGGGGAAGCCTCGTTTCCGCAGCAACGCGCCGGTATCGACGTCACGTCCGCGGAAGCGACGAAAACCTTCGGCCGGATCGATCGTGTCACCGACGCTCATCACGTTTTCATACAAACTCTTGGCAACCGTTGGATCGTAAAAGCTTCCCGCTTCGACGAACCGCTCAGCCGCATCGGCCGTCAACGCATCGGACCAGAGGTAGCTGTAATAGCCAGCCGAGTACGCATCGCTGCTGAAGATGTGCGCAAATTGCGGAGTCCGGTGACGCATCGGAATTTCCGCAGGCATTCCGATCGCAGCCAATGTTTCTCGCTCGAAAGTATCGGGATCGATATCGGCATCGCCGGCCAGGTGCAACTTCATGTCGATCAACGCACTGGCCAGGTACTCGACGGTATCGAAACCCTTGTTGAACGTCGACGCTTTCTTGATCTTGTCCAGCAACGACTGTGGCAATGCTTCGCCCGTTTCATGATGAACGGCAAATTGATTCAACACCTCGGGCGTATCGAGCCAGTGTTCATTGACCTGCGAAGGAAACTCGACGTAGTCGCGGGCAACATTCGTTCCCGCTTGCGAACGATACTTCACGTTCGACAGCAAACTGTGCAGCGCGTGGCCGAATTCGTGGAACAAAGTCACCGCGTCATCCCATGAGATCAACGTGGCTCCGTCGCCGGATTTGACGAAGTTTGAATTGTTGGAAACGATCGGTCGAATCTCTGACGTTACGTTTTGCTGTTCCCGGTAATCGGTCATCCACGCGCCGCTGCGTTTCCCTTCACGGGCGAACGGGTCCAAGTACCACAAGCCGGCGAAAGATCCGTCGGCCTTGCTGACTTCCCAAACCGTCACGTCGGGATGGAAAATCGGGATGCCGCTGATCTGTTTGAACGTCAGCCCATACAGTCGTCCCGCCGCCCACATCATTGCTTCGCGCAGTTTGTCCAACTGCATGTACGGCGTAACTTCGTTCAAATCCAGGTCGTACTTTTCCTTACGGACTTTCTCGGCATAGTATCGATAGTCCCAAGGCTCAATCTTCAGATCTGCGTTCTCGGCATCGGCGATCGCTTGCATATCGGCGACCTCTTCTATGACGCGAGCGACGGCTTTGGGCCACACTTTCATCATCAGATCCATCGCGGCTTGAGGTTCCTTTGCCATGGTGGGTTCCATCCGCCAGTGGGCGTGCGTCGGATAGCCAAGCAACTTGGCCCGCGCGGCTCGTAGCTTCAAGATTTCTGAAATGATCGCGTTGTTGTCATGCTTGTCACCATTGTCGCCACGGTTGTAATAGTTCCGCCACACGACTTCGCGAAGCGCCCGATCGTCGGCATACGTCAACACCGGGTCCATCGACGAACGCGTATTCGTTACTGCCCATTTGCCACCTGAGTTGGCACGTTCCTTTGCGGCTGACGCCATCGCATCGACGACGCTTTGCGGCAATCCGGCCAAACGTGCTTCGTCATCGATCCAGGTCACATAGCCCTTTTCGTCCTCGAGCACGTTTTGGCTAAAGTCCGTGAACAGTCGCGCCAAACGCGTGTTGATTTGCGACAGTTTCGCTTTCTGGGTTTCATCCAGTCGCGCGCCTTGGCGAATGAATGTCTTGTACAAATCGTCGACGATGCGAGTTTGGGCGACCGTGAACGTGCCGTCTTTCATACTGGGGCTGTCGTAGATCTTACTGATACGATCGAACAGCGGCTTGTTTTGATAGATGCTGTCGCCGTGCTGGGACAGTTTCGGAACAACGGTTTTCTCGATATCAGGAATCGGTCCCACATTCAAGTTGGAAGCGTGGACGCCGAAGATCGCTTCTAAGCGTCGCAGATCGTCGCCCGCGTTCTGCATCGCCAGGATCGTATTGTCGAACGTGGCAGACGCGGGATTCGCCGCAATCGCGTCGATTTCTTGCTGGGCACGGGTGATTGCGACGTCAAATGCGGGGACGAATTCTTCCGTCCGAACCAACGTCCACGGAGGGACGCCGCCGTAGGGACCCGTCCAAGGTTTCAAAAGCGGCGATTCAACATCCATGGTCGGTAACTCTTTCGGTTTATCTTCTTGGGCAAGGACAAAAGACGCAACAGCAATCGGAGCAAACACAAACGTCGTCAGCAGAGCAAACGTGTTCGATAAGGAATATGAGCGTGGAATCACGGTGTCGGCTTCCTGGTGAAATGGTAACGGTCGTTCACACGAGCCCGAAGTTTACAGCAATTGCAGCGATCAAACATGTCGCAGGCGATCCCGGTCTTAGGCGAATCGATCGGCTGGCCGTGCATCGATGGCCGCACTGGATGGATATTTCGCCAGACACTGCACGGACTACTTCTTTCCCGTTTGCAGGGTCGGAAGTCGGTTGAGCGTATAGTAGGCATGCGAATGAAGCAGCGATTTCCCCGCTTGATCGCGAACCCCGGAAGCATTGAGTTCGTGGACGAAGTGTGGCGTCAGCCCGTCGACGACCAATCGAACAGTGACACCGTCGGCTTGGACCGTCGCCGATCGAACGGTCAAATCACGCCGTTGTATTTCGTCGCTTCCGTACGTTGAATGATAGTTATACGTGTATCGTTGAAATTGGTACGACGTCGGATCGGATGCCGACAGGGTATCGACCTGGCGTGTGAATGTGAGATCGAATCCGTTCGGCCGAACTCGCATCGTTTGAATCTCGAACGGCATCTTGCCCGTCCATATCAATCGTTGCAGGCCATATGACGCGGTCCCCAGACTGCTCCAGCCGCGATTGGTCAGTCCCGCAAAAACGCTGCCATCTTTGCCTTGCATCAATCGCAACACCGCGCTTGCCAATCCGGATCGGAACGGAAAACATGCGCCCTGGTACTCGCCATCCACCTTTTCCAAAAACACGCGGTTGATACCGGCTTGCGTGAATTCGCCAATGAACAATTGTCCGGCGAATGGACCAAACTTGCCGTCGCTGGCGTCCAGCATGATGTCGGTCGTCGACTGGCCCATTTTTTTGTAGGGAAACCACACGGCGGGCGGCTTCATTTGGGGAAACCGTGCGAGCGCTTCGGGCAACGGCATCGCATCAGGAATTTCCGTGACATCGTGAATGGTCGAACCGACTGCATCCATCGATGCGAGGGATTCGGGATGATGGAAAAATGCTCCCTCGCGCATGTGATGCAGCGATCCGGTTGCGACCCAGTTGCCTTGTTGATCGGTGTAGAACATGTCGCCGTCTGCGTTGGCCCCCAAGCCGCTGGGCGATCGCATGCCGGCGCAAACGGGAATCAGTTCGTCGGCCTTGCCAACTTTCATCCCCCAACCACGCCACAAACCCTGTTGATAGCCCAGCGTCGATTTGCGCGTTCGATTGAGCAAGTTGCCTTTCAAACCCATCCCAATATTCAGAGTCAACCAGAGATTGCCATCGCCATCGACCTTTGGTCCGTAAGCGTATTCGTGATAGTGTCCCGTCACGCCCCAGCCTTTGGTGACCGTCAAGTATTCGTCGGCAACGTCGTCTGCGTTCGTATCACGCAGTCGCGTCAGTTCGCTTCGCTGGACCGTCAATAGATCGCCATCGCGACGAAGCAAGCCCAGCGGTTCATGCAGCGCCGAAGCGAAGCGGTGATACTTCATTTGCGCGGGCGGATCGTCATAAATGCCACTCAGAATCCAGACCTCGCCCTTGCGAATCGCCACCGCGATACGATCGTCATCGTACGGCGCGATCCCACTGATTTCTAAAGCAGGACCGTCGTCACCAGGACGCCAGTTCGCGGCTCGTGAATCCGAGTTCGTTTGGCTGGTGGCTACCGAAACGATTCGGTAGTAATCCGGTTCTTCCTCGGCCGCGACGACCGACACCATCATCGTAGCCAGCACTGACGTCATCACGAAAAGTTGCGTTCGTTTCAGCATGAATGTCTTCACCATGAATAGTCCACCCGCAACGTCATGGGCGACGTGACTTGAATCAGGAAGTGAACCCGCTGGTGATCATCGGCCGCCGGAATCGGGCCTGAAGTGATTGTCGCGTCGACGGCGGACAGGCCGTGAATCTTCGCTTGCAGGCCAGCTTCGTTGACAAACCGATCGTCGCCGATGTCTTCGACGTTCACGCCAGCTAGCGGCGAAAAGGCGATGCGACGAGACGTATGCTTGGGCACCGACAGTCGCCAAGTGCGTTGCAAAGATGCGTCGTCCTTTGCAGCCACGGTTCGGTCTTCGACCGAAATTTCGCCGACGCGGTACAAGAACGTCGGAATTCCGTCGGCATCCAACCGATAGCCGTCGAAACGAGGTTGTTGGGCTGATACGGCGAAGACATCGTGTCCAATTTCGACACCGTCATCCATGGCGGCGAAGACATTGCCGATAGGGAAGTCGATCAATTGCGATCCCAGCGGAACCGCTGGTGGTGCGAAGCGAACGAACCATGTGCCTTGAGCATCCAGAAACTTGCCTCTCCAAGCCGTCGACAAACGTACTTGTTCGGCGTCAAAGGCATAGTGGATGCCTTGGGGATTTCCCACCGCGATCGCATGAGTGCCGGCGGTGTCCATGAACGTGCGCAGCAGGATCGGCCGATCGTCGGGGACCAACTCATACGATTGCGATCGAGATTCTTGCAACTTTTGTGGCAACGAATGCTTGGGGACGTCTTGCAAGTACGCCCACATCGCAGCGATCTGACGATCGGGGTTGCCACCCAGTAATTCAGAGTTTTGAGTTTTACCGGCGGCAAAAAAGTTGGGCATCCGCGTTCGCTGTTTTAACGATGCCGGATCGCGTAAGAACGCCATAAACCAATCTCGGTTCACGCGGTCCGCGATACCCACCAAATCAACGCCAACCACGCCAGGCATGGCAAAGCCGTCGAACGAGTGGCATTGGATGCAACCGATGTCCATCAGTTCTCGGCCCGCTTCGATGACTTCACGTTTTGCGGGTTTGGAATCATCCGCAACCGTGAGCGGCAACTCTCGAGGGCCATCGACCTCGACCAGCCACTGCGTCAGATCGCTGACCAGATCCGAATGAAACCTTGGCATTCGGATCCTCATGTGAGGTCGGATGTCGGCCTTGTTTCCGGTCAGAACTTTGGTCAACCAGCCCGGTTTGATTTTCCGACCCGCGCCCGTTAATGGCGGCGGTAGTCTTCCCTCGTCGCCCAAGTCGATATCGCCAACTGAATGGAAAAAGTCTTTGCGACCACGACCAATGCCGCCGAGCTCGTCGCGAACGTGACATGCGAAACAGTTCAGTTGCATCAAACGATGCTGCAAATGGTCGGCCCTCGTCATGTCTAGATTCGTGTCGGTTGAAGCAATCGCCGAGACGATCGCGTCACATTGAAAATCGTCGAGCGAATAGGAAACGCCCTCAGCATTCCCAACGTGCAAACAGCCCGCAGGTTCGTCGTGACGCAGTTGGTCGAGTCGCGGCAGTTCCGATGCAGCATGCTCCAATCTTAGACCGCCGACGCGATGACACGCGAGGCAGCGAAACTGCTGCATCGCCTGGCGCCCAGATGCGACATCGGCGGAAACAGAGTTGTTTCGACTCTCAGCATCACCCTTCTCACGATCCTTGTGGCTGTCGATCAGATAGCTGGCCAAATCCGCTGCTTCCTCGGGCGTCAATTTCAAATTGGGCATGCGACTGCCCGGGTGATAGCGATCGGGTTCCAACAGAAAAAACGTCAGCCCTTGCAAGGTGTATTTGGCGGCCAAGTTCGAATGCGGCACCGATGGGTAAGGCCGTGCGGCGTCGGCCAAGCCCAGATCTTCTAGTTCGTCATCGTCTAGCTGGTCGATGATCTCATCGATCGAGGAACGAGGCGATCCGGAGACCCTGAAGTTTGCGTCTGGCTCGTGACAGGCAATGCAGCCGACCGTGTGATAAAGCGATTGCCCCTCGGGGATCCGACCTCGCTTCCAAAACTCGAACACCACCGGCGTCGTGCCCGATGCTTTGATTTCTGGAAAGTCTTGCCGCTGTGTCGCCAAAAACGCGGCGATGTCGTTGGCGATGTTCTCACGCTGCTGCGCATTCAATTCGCCAAGCATGTCGGGCATCGTCGTGCCGGGATGCACGTCATGAGGACGGGCGACGTAATCGCGAACCCAAGACGCGTTCAGCCGAAGCCCGACGCCCGACAACGAAGGCGCGGCTTTGGGGGCCAGCATCTCTGCATCGCTGAGGTGGCAGTGGGTACAACCGAGTTCGGTGATCAGCAAACGTCCGACGTCGAAAGAGTCGACTTGGTTGTGACGCGCAAATCGCTCAAGCGCCGGGACGAAAGCAACTTCGTCGGAAATGCACATACTATCCGACGTCGCAAAAGCGACTGCGAAGGCGATCGCGAACCCAACCCGAAACCGGAGATCAGCCATCCGACTCATGCGTTGATCGCTTGCTTGTCCGCCCCGGCCTTCAGCAGCAAGTCGATCCATGGACCAATGTAGTAGCCGTTGTCGCGATACGTCCGACCGCTGACCAAGTTGCCATCGATCACACAAGCTTCGTCAACATAGATGCCGCCACAGACTTCCAGATCGAACTGACACTTGGCAACCGTTGCCATGCGACGTCCGTCGACGCATCCCGCGTAGGCTGGAATCTCCACGCCGTGACACACGCTCGCGATCGGTTTTCCCGTTTCAAAAAAGTGTTTCGTGATCCGAACTAAATTTTCGTCATAGCGGATGTATTCCGGTGCCCGTCCGCCGGAAAAGAAGATACCGGCGTAGTCCAATTCGTTCACTTCGGAAAACGGCACATCGCAGTCAAGCGTGTAGCCCTCCCATTCCTTGGTGATCGTCCAGCCCGGTTTGATTTCGTGCAAAACCAGTTGGTACCGTCGCTTTTCGGGGGCAATCACGACGGGTTGGAACCCGGCTTCTTGCAATCGATAATAGGGATACATTGTGTCGAGCAGTTCGGTTGCGTCGCCGATGACAATCAGTACTTTTTCCAACAGTCGATTCCTTGATCAGAAAGGGGATTGGCCGCATGGGTTAGCGGGCGTGGATAGTTTCACTGTAAACGAGCCGACCGGTGTATCCGTCATGCCATCGAATGATGACGTGAGGGCGGTCGTAGGCGACGAACTGATATCCACCGCCGGGCGATCCGGTTTGCAATATGTTGTTGATCTGCACGATGCCATAATAAGTGTTGCGAATTTCTTGGTAGGGCATATTGTTGGGGAATTCTGAGAGCCATCGGATTTCGACTTCGCGATCCATACTGCGCCAATTTCCTCCGTTGGGCGGATTGCCAAGCGTACCGATCGGATGCCCCGTGGACCCGAGCGGGCCGCACATCATTTCCCAAACGTTGTCAGAAATCTTGACCGACGCCGACGCGTGGACATCGCCGGTGAAGATGATCACAGTTTGTTCGACTGCATCGAGTCGGTCCAACAGTTCTTGGCGCTGATGCAAGAACGACGGAAACCCGTCACCTTTGTCGTCTGTATCGTCGCCACCGACGTGCGCCGCAGTGTGATAGATCGTCCACGGGTCGGGAGAAATCAGGAACACGAAGTCCGCGTCGGTGTTATCAATACCATCGAGCAACCACTTTTTCTGGGTATCGCCCAAGATGAATAGATTCGGATCACTACGATCCTTGGCGTTTCGATCCGATCGCTCGCCGCGCGTATCCAACGCGAAAAAGTGACTGTTGCCAACCCGCCAATCGTAATAGTGGTGCGTACCGATACTGTAATCGAGTTGTTCGCTGGCTTTCGCCGGCGGCGTGAATTCCAAATGCGTCGCGTCAATGATTCGCTTCAATCCGTAGACGCCCGCATTCTTTGGTGCGTCGTCACGACGCGGCACGATCTTTTCGCCGCGGGTATAGTTGCCCAAGTGAATTGTGCTGACCTGCGCCGGCGACAGACTCGTGAAGTTCGCGTCGGCATCGTGCAGAACGTTGTCGCCACGTTTGACTTCGCCGCGTCCCAGTCGGATGTTTCCTCGCTGTCGTCCGTTGGGATTCGCCCAGCCCAAGTAGTCTTCGTAAGCCTTGAGGCCAATGTCGCGAATCAAATGTCGCCCTTCGCCTAGACCGACTTGTCCGCAGCCATGGATGTCCCAACCGACGTCGTGATCGTCGAACGTGAACATTGCCGGCAGACGTCGGAACAGATTCGCAAAAGAACGACCGCGGCTAAAATACAATTTGTAGTTGTCTCGTACACCGCCAATCGTTCCGTCGCGCATCTCTTCATAGATGACATCACCATTGACGATTCCGAACGACACCTCGTCGGCGTGACGATGGCGTATGGAATCGTAAGCCGGTGTGTTTTCGTATTGGCCGCCGCTGTTGTTTGGAGCTTGAGACGCGCAGTGACCGATCGCGTACGTCAAGTTGAATAACCCGTGGGGGTTGTTTGCCGGATCGGCACAGGTCGACGCGTCGGGCAGCGTCCGAAACGAAGGCCAAGGATCAGCGAAATCGCTCCGCAGATCCGCGACCTTCCCATTGACTTCCACCAAGTAAAAGTAAGCTGTATTCGCATCTAACGATTCGATTTGCACGACACCGGTTCGGTCGTGATCGTCGCGGGTTCGGCCTTGGACCGTTTTCCAGCGATCGTCCGGCGGCAGCGATTTTCCGTATCGCACCCGAAAGGATCCGGGTTCGTGGGTGCGGACCCAAATTCGAACCGATTGAGAAGTCGGATTGCCCAGCAGTGGACCGTGGCTTAGGCCGCTAGCCCCATAGGGCAACACGTCGCTCGCAATCGGGTCCGGCCAACGTGACGTTTGGGCGTCGACGGATACGTGGAGGGAAGCGAGTGCGAAAGCGAACATTGCCTTCGGGATGACTCTACGCATTCAAGCAACCTTCCAAATACGCACGGGCTCGGTTGACTTCGGCTGTCACGGCTTCGGGTGTTTCCAAAATCGCGACGCCGCGCGGAACGGGGTGCATGAAGATCTCGGTGGGACCGGTGAAGTGGATCGTGCGAAGCGCATCCACCAAGGGCGTGAAATCAAAATCGCCTCGTCCGGGCATTTGCAACAGTTCTTGTTCTTTCGGAAGTTTTTCGGTCGATCCCATTCCGTGTTGCCATGCATAGAAGACGCTCAAACGCGGACCGAGGTCGCGAATCAGTTCGGCGATCGCTGTTGGTTCTTGAGTAAGATGGTACGGAGCCAACGCGATGCCCAATTTTGGATGGTCGCAAAGTTCGACCAGCCATTTCAACGAATCGGGGCTATCGATCAAGTTGTTTCCATGGTTTTCGATCGCAATCGTGACGTCGCACTCGGCGGCTTGATCGAGGTGTGGTTTCATCTGCTGGGCGAACTTCGCAACTGCCTTTTTCAGCTCGTTGCCGCTCAAGTCTTTGGGACCCTTTCCTCCGGTCACGACCAGTGGGCATCCGAGTCGTTTGGCGAAGGAAAGTTCTTTGCCCAAGCCAAACGGCCCGAGTCTGTATTGTGTCAAACAGCCCAACGTGACGTTGTGTTTTCGCAACAGCCCGGCAAACGTATCTTCACCCATTCTGTCGATCTGCTCTCGCTGATTGCCGTGAACCATCGGCCAAATATCGATGCTGGTCGCTCCCGTTTTGGCGACTTCCGGCAGTATCACGGACAAGTCCGTATAGCCGTACAGGCAACTGGCAAGCGAGTAGTTCAAGCGGAAGTCGTTTTTTGACGCGATGCCGTCCGCCTTACAGACGGATCCAGCCAAGGAAGCCGCAGCCATCGCGTTGAACTCGCGTCGACGGATGGCTTGGGCACTCGAGGAAAAAAGTCGATTCATGAAATCGGCAGCCAAAACGCAGTGGTGATTCGCGGTCAGTGAAGTCAAAGTTTACCAAAGCGTAACGTTGGTGATCGAGACCGAACCGTATTTCCAACGGCGGCGTGACGACTTCATCGATACACTTCGCCGCCGCGGCCACGATTGTCGCTTGGGCATAACACTTCGGCGCGAGCACCCGTCACGATGGGAGCATGGCGGAAGGCGAATTGGCCCAAGCCCGTCAGTTACCGGTCCAGACGGATTTTGGGCTGCCCTCGAATCGCGGCACAGACCGGATTCAGCCCTTCGAATACTAACAGGAACTCTCGACAATTTCGTGCGATGGACGGACTTTCCCTTTCGGTTCTGGCTGCTTCCGATTGGCCCCTTTTCGGTCGGAAGTTTGACGATTTCTGGACCTTGCGAGGACTTACCGCCGGCACGCGATTGGACGATAGTAGGTTGATGCGCTTTCTGGTCAAGAAAATCGAAACGGCGTTGGTGAACCTTTTGACGGGGCCGCCGACGGCAAACCATGCGCCGATGGTGACTCCATCGTCTGGAACCGCGTCTTCAACGGGACCGGCGTCGCTGGCGGATATGCTTCGCAGCCTGACGGTGACGGATCATCCGACCGCACGATTGATTCGCCGCATCGCGCCGTGGGTGGTGATGTTGATGGCGATCGGATTGGTTGCCGCGGCGATACTCGTCGGATACGTGCTGCGCGAATCCACTCGGCAATTGGTTCGCGATTCGCTGCGGTCGAATCTGTCCGCCAATGTGGCTGCACTGAATGGTTACTTTGCCGAACGCCGTCGCGAGGTTGATCGGATCGCCAATGATCCGGCGATCGCGGAAACGGCGACGGAACTGATTTCTGCATCCTCGGGCCGATTCGAATGGACGATCGCGGATCTGCCGCCGACCAGCGCTCTGGATTCAATCGACCGTTCGATCGACTCGTCCAATACCGTTGGTTGGGCTTTGCTGGATCGCGACGACCAGGTGATCGCGGCTTCAGCGACGGCATTGGTGGGACGACGACTGCCCATTCCGGAATCAGCGAAGCAAAGAGTCATTTCCGGCGGATCGACGATCTGTTTACCTTTCCAGTGTTCGGTTGGGATTCGCGGCGATGGTCCGATGTCGGTTCCCGATTGGCCCATGATGGCGGCACTCGGCAAAGTGGAATCAGACGGCAAGATGGTCGGAACGATGGCTGTTTTGGTCGACCCGGCGGGCGCTGTCAGCAAGCTTCTCGCGGTCGCGCGACTGGGAACGAGCGGCGAGACCTATTTGTTCGATCGGAATGCAACCATGCTGACACGCAGTCGGTTCGAGCATCAATTGCGAGCCGCGGGCCGGTTGGCGTCGGAACCCAATGTGACCAGTGCGAATCGAATCGCCGTGTGCGTCCCGGGCGTTGAAACGGTTCGCGATGCGACGGGCTCCCCAGCAGCTGCGGATCAATCGACCAAACCGATTCCGCATGCTGCGTTGACTTTGATGGCGGATCAAGCGACACGTGGAGGAACCGGTGATAACGTTACCGGCTACCCAGATTATCGAGGCGTTGATGTGGTCGGTGCTTGGACTTGGTTACCCCAATACGAAATGGGGATTGCATCGGAGATGGATGCAGCCGAAGCCTATGTGCCAATAAGAATGTTGGGCCGCCTGGTGATCGGGATGCTGGCGTTGGCGACGTTGATGGGCGCGATCTTGGTCACGTTAGCGATCGTGCTGCGTCGAGCGTACCGTCGAATTGCCGCCGGCGATGACGCGCAGCGACGCATTGGTCACTATCGATTGGGCGAATCGCTGGGGCGTGGTGGCATGGGCGCCGTTTTTCGGGCCGAACACGATCTCCTTAAGCGTATCGTCGCGATCAAAGTTCTTGACAAAGAATCGCAGAGCAGCGTCGCGGTCTCGCGATTCGAACGCGAAGCACAGATGACGGCAGGACTTCGACACCCCAACACGATCAGCCTCTTTGATTTCGGCCAAACCGATCGGGGCGACTACTTTTATGTGATGGAGTACGTGGAGGGGATCACGCTGCAGAGTTTGGTCAATCGGTTTGGCCATCAACCGCCGGCACGCGTGATCCACTTGCTGCTGCAAATTTGCGGCTCACTTTCGGAAGCGCACGCGCAAGGCATCATCCATCGCGACATCAAACCTGCGAATCTGATGATCTCGACCGAGATCGGCAGCCAGGACACCTTGAAAGTGCTGGACTTTGGATTGGTCAAAGACGTCGATCCCAACCGAGGCGATCTTTCGCTGACAACGGCTGATGGGATCACCGGAACGCCCATGTACATGGCGCCCGAAACGGTCCGTGACGCGACCACATCGAACCATCGCAGTGACATCTATGCCGTCGGTGGCGTCGGCTACACGCTGCTGGTCGGAAAACCGATGTTCGAAGGCGATGCATCGGTTGACATCTGTTTGAAACAATTGCGAGAAGATCCGATCCGGCCCAGTGATCGCATCGGAGTCCCGTTGCCAGACGATCTGCAAAACGTTTTGATGAGTTGCTTGAGCAAAGATCCCAAGTTTCGGCCAAGTTCGATCGAAGACTTAGCGACGAGCTTGCATCAATGCTGTGACGCGGGGAAGTGGGACGATGTCGATGCCAAGAATTGGTGGTCCCTTGTTCTTAATGGCGCGTTCATCGACGATAGGGCGAACCGGGGTGATGCCACCACCGACGACGGGGCCACTTCGCCAAGCGAGGGAGACGCAAGCGTTACGGCGCACTAGATGAATATGTTTGGAACTTTTCGAGGCCAGGACGACGAACCGATCGATTGGACCAGTGTGCTTGCGCTGCTGGAAGATGATGATCGGCGCGCGGCCGTCGAAAGGGCTTACCCGGGCGAAGGTCGCGACAGCTACTTGTCGGCACTGCGCCGTTTGGACAGCGATACACTTGCCAACGTGTTGTCAGCGGGCCGCAAATTGCAAACGGCCGCCAAATTGGCTCAGTGGCCAACCGTCGCGGTCGCGGGCATGCTCAACAGCGGCAAGACTTCGTTGGTGGCGACGTTCTTAAGCGAACCCGGTCGAGCCCGAACGCTTCGCGGCAGCAGCAACCGCGAAGGCACGCACCGGTTCGTGTTGTGGTTACCGTCAGCTTGGCGAGATGACGCCGAGTTGTGGGGTTTGCTGATGGGGCGGATCGGCGATGCGGTCGGCAACCCGCCAGAAATGTTAAGCGAAGACGTCGCCACCGCTCACGGCCAGTACAACAATCGCGACGGAGACGGTTTGGCGTTGAATGTGCCCCTGGTTGCAACGGATCCGGCGCTCGACGCAACGGGAATCGGACTGTTGGATTGCCCTGATATCGTTTCCGATGCCGACCTGCAACTCGGATCGCCGACCCAACGTCGGGAACTCCTCGGAAGGGCCGCAACGTTATGCTCGGCTTTTCTGGTCGTCACCAGTGCCGAATCATCCCGTGATGCGACATTGGGTGACTTGCTTCGAATCGCTGCCGACTTGATGCCCGGCGTGCCACGGTTATTGGCAGTGAATAAAGTTCGGCCGAAACAAACACCCGACCTGGTTTACGACACATTCAAACCACTCGCCCGCGCCCACGGGATCGAAACGATCTACGCGGCGTACGATTTTGAAATTCCGGCGAGCCGTCCCTACATTCCCGCGACTGACCCTACGGTTGCTGCGGCGTTCGAACCCGATGCCGACCTAAGCCCCGTCTTTTTCTCAGTTCGTGAAGACGCCGACGATAATCCGCCCGCGTCGATCGATGGCGAACGTTTGCTGTCGGCCTTGCCGATGCGGCTGGATCGTGGCGTCCTTTTCGAAAAATTTCGCTTGGCACTGCAAAATGGACTGAGGACCGCCGTTTGGGAAGACGGTTTTGCGATGATCGATCGCGATGCCGACGACTCGATTGTGGTCACGGCGAAGGCGCAAGACTGTTTGCTGAAAGCGTCGCTCGAATTCTTCGCACACCGAACCCTTGGTGGCGAAGTGACCGAATTACGACTGCACCAAAGCGAACGCATCATTCGTCAGCTTTCGGAATCGTTTGCCATCACCGCACCGTGGTACGCGCGATGGGGCGTTCGCTTGAACGCAAAAATGCGAAGTGTATTCGGCGGTGCCGGTGACTTCATTCGTCAATTGACACCGTCGGCCGTTGCCGAACGCGCGGCGGGCGAAATCAAAGACAAGTTTCGTCGCGGCGAATACGGCGGCTTGATGACGCCCGAACGATTGCTGCAAGCGATCGATCGATTTGGCGGCGAAACTTCACTGAAGCATTGGCCGGCGATGACGGACAAGTCGGACCGAAAGCACTGGGAAGAAGCTGCGGAAGCGGCAATCTTGCGTTTCGAACGAGACGACTTCACGTCGCTCGATCCTCGTCGTTTGGATGAAGCCGTCTCGCAAATGTGGAGCGAAGTTCCGACGCACAAGAAGCTGGCCGCCGGGTTGACGCCTTTGGCAGCGACACTTGCCGCGTTTGCGGGCGTGTTGATGATTCCCCTTGACTTCGGCAGCACCGTCATCGCATCGGCATCGATTCCCGAGTTGTTCGCGGCATTGGGCTTGGGGGCTTATGCAACGATGTGGGCAGGTGCACAAAGTACGCGAAGCGTCGGTCGGCAAGCGGCTCGGCAACAGCTATCGGACTTCCACGCAGTTCTTTGCGATACCTTTGGCGTTGCGCGACTGAAAAAGTTACCGTCGATTCGCGTTGGCGGCGCAAACGAAAAGTTGGTCGCTTCGAAAATCATTGTTCGTGAAGCCATCGGTCCCGCTTTGCCGATGTACCACGTTCGTGACGAATTTCGACAAGAATTAAAAAAAGTATTACCTCGAGGCGGGACATCGGCCAAGTGAATAGCCCATCCTTAGAATCTCGATCCGTCGGTGGCGGTTCTTCAGACGCCATTTTGGAAGATCATCTTGGCCGCCCCGGCGAAGATTTCCTGCGTCGTGTTCGAAGGGCGACGACCCATGTTCTGGGTGACAGCCCCACGGGCCGAGAAGTGCTGGAGCTGTGCGAGCAACATAGCCAAGCTCGCCGGATGATTCTGGAGGACCGTAGCCAGGGCAATACCGTCATTGCGATCGTCGGCGCCACCGGGCAGGGCAAGTCATGGTTGATTCGCCAATTGATTCGCAGCTCGTCTGCGGCCGGCTTGGTGCGAAGTGGCAACAACTTGGATGAAGCCACCGAGAAACTGGTTTGGATCGGCCCTTCGCCGCCGGCCGACTTGGATTCGCGTAGCGAACAGTTCATTCACTGTCCCGCGGCGAACATGCAAACCATTGGAACGCCTTATCTGTTGGTCGATGCACCGGGGGCGACGGATGCACGGCCGGCGATCGCGGCCGTCGCCAAACGCGCGCTGTCGATGGCGTCCGTTTTGTTGTTAGTGGTTCGCCGCGATCAACTGCGCAGCGAAACGGTGGCGCTGCTGACCGAGGCGAGTGAGGGAACGATCGTGATCCCAGTGGTCAACGCCGTCCGCCGCGACGATTCACTTGATACCGACATCGACGCGTTCATCGCACGAATGCGAAAAGCAGCACCGACCAGCCGCGTGGTCGCACCCGTGATCGTGGAAGACTTTGACGTCGGCGATCGCAGCGAGAACGATGTCGGCGCCGCGGCTGCCGAAACGATTGCGGAACGATTGAATTCAGAAATCGGCGAAGTGTGGGAAGGCGATCGACGTCGCAGCACCCGTTTGTCAGCGTTGGACTCGCGGTTCCGAGCAGCATTGCATTCGATACTGAGGGATCGCCTGCCAGATCTGACCGCGGCAGTCCGACGGCTCAACGAAGAAGCTCGCAAATTGCCGTTGCAGGTCGCCGAGTCGTTGGTCGGCAGCGGCAGTTCGCTGCAGGCGGCCGTGCGGTCGCGACTGCGGCTGTCGCTGTTGAACGAGACCGCAGCGTTCTGGTTTCCCTATCGGACTCAACTTGCGATTCTAAATCTGACGCACGGCGCTTGGGATCGCGTGCTGATGTCGTTGTCCGGGTCGCTGCCCTCGCTAATAAGCGCCATGTGGACAACGACAAAGAATTTGACGTCTGATCGTGACGCCCAGTCAGACCTGCGCGACGGTCTTCGCAGGCGAAGCGATGCAGCCGTCGCCGATCGACTGGGGCCGCTGGCCGTCCGATTTCGTGACGAAGTTGCCGCACTTCGTGACGGAAAACGCCACTCGACACCTTCGCTAACCGATACAGAATCGCGGGGCCAGGTCGCGTATCTATCGGGCATTGATACGTTACAAGAACGATCGCAACAAATCTTTGATTCCGAAGTCGATCGCGTCTCCATCACATCAACCATGGCGATGTTATGCGGATTGATCGGAACTGCAATTTTTTGGTTCTTGATGGCTGGACCGGTCGTCGCGCTTTACCGCAGCTATTTCGACGCCAGCCTGGTCACACTGCGTGATCTTGGCGGTGACATCGATGCGTTCCCGCGGCCTGACTTGGCCATGATGTTGACCAGCTTGATTTTGTCCGTCCTGCCGACGGCGTTGTTTGCAATGATCGTGATTTCTGTTTCGCAGAGCCGGGGTCGTGTCCGCGCGGCGGAGGCTCGCATCCGTGAAAGCCACCACTCGACGATCGAACAATTGCAAAACGATGGCGTTCTGCGTTTGCGTTGGGACGAACCGTTGCTTTCGGACGCCGAGTTTTTGCTTTCGGCTGGGGCCGCAGAAACGGAGATGACCTAATGGTTGAAATTCTGCTCAGCGGTGGCGTTGTCGGTGTCATCATTCTGCTGGTCTTGTTTGCACTTTCGGTCGCAGCGGCCTACTTGGTGTTTGACCAAGTGATGACGTTACGACGCAGCGAGGTGCTGCCCGAAGGTGTTAGCGACGCGGTTCGGCAATCTTTGTTGACCGGACGCATCGCAGAAGCCGATGCGGCTTGTCGTCGTGCCCCGAGCGTCTTGAGCGTTGTGTTGCTATCAGGCTTATCGGAATACGAATTCGGTTGGAACGAGGTCGAAAAAGCGGTGGAAGATTCATTGGCCAGTCAGGCATCGCGGTTGATGCGGCGCATCGAGTACTTGTCGGTGATCGGCAATATCGCACCGATGGTCGGCCTGCTCGGCACTGTGACGGGCATGATCTTTGCTTTCCAACAAGTCGCAACGACTCGCGGTGGCGCCGGCGCCGGCGACTTGGCAGAGGGCATCTATCAAGCGCTGGTGACGACGGTTGGCGGTCTGGTCGTTGCGATTCCGTCGCTTGCCGTTTACGCAGTGTGTCGTAACCGTGTGGATTCGCTGATTGCCGACGTCGCCTATCAAAGTCAACTCGCATTGTCACCGATCAAGCGACGCCCCGCCTCGCGAACTCGTCCCGCGACCAATCCGGCGACTGGCAATCCTGCTCCCGCGAAACCACCATCTGCTCAACCGACGGCCCCGAGCCGTCCGCCCAAACAACCGCCCCCAACGGCGTAACTTCACGAAAACGGCGACCGTTCATCGGATCGCGCATCGATACGAGACGCGTCGTCCGTTTTCAAACGAACTAGGAAAACTCATGTTTTGGATCGACGTTCTGTCCCGCATCGTTCACGTATCGACCGCGATCGCATTGGTCGGTGGCAGCTTATTTACGCTAATGGTGCTGTTGCCATCTGCGAGTGAATTGGGCGAGGAACCGCACAAAAAACTGGCTGCAGCGATTGCTGGCCGTTGGAAAAAGTTTGTTCATATCGGCGTGACTCTGTTTTTGGTCAGCGGCCTGTACAACTTTGTTCGCGCGATTCCGTTGCACAAGGGCGACGGCACCTACCACATGTTGATCGGAATCAAGATGGTGCTGGCCTTGTTTGTTTTCTTCCTTGCTGCTGCGTTGGTCGGACGCAGTGAAAAGCTGGCCGGAATCCGCAATGCACGTAAGAAGTGGCTGACCGTTCTGGTCATTTTGGCTGCAGTGATCGTGGCTATATCCGGGTACACAAAGGTTCGCGGCGTGCCAGCGAAAATTGATACCGTGAACGTGACGAATCTCTAACGCAGATCCGATGCGTATCGCGACATCCGCAGCCTAATTCGATTGATCCGGAAAATAGGCTTTCACCGAATTCACGAACGGGTAGATCCGATCTGGCATCGGTGCGAATGAGGGGACATGCAACGACAAACAATGTAGTTCACCTTGCAGCTGTTTCATGCTGGTCATGTCCACCGTATCCACGGTGTACCCGGGCATCAGGAGGCGGTAAGCCGCCATGGCCGCGGCCACCATGTCCGGCGGATCAGTCGCGAAGATCGGCATCAGCACTAGATCGCCGGCAATGATCACATTCGTGTACGCGGACCAGGACATGTTCTCGCGAACGGGAATTTGCACGCGATGGACGCGCAAGGGACGACCACCAACGTTCACTTCGGCGAGCCGCTGGGCGTTTCGATTCAAGATCGCAGCGTTGACCGGATCGCGGCTTGGGTCAAGACTCGCTACCAGCACGTCTTCAGCAGTCAAAAACGTCGTGAACATATCAACGTGTTTGGTGGACTCCGACGTCAACGGTTCTAGCACAACGAATTGCGACAGGTTGCAGAACTTGACGAACTGATCCACCACCATCTTTCGGCGCTCGATTTCAGGATTCGCACCGGGCAACGGACGTGGAAACGTGATGTGGTTGTCTTCGAAAATGCGATTCGTCGCCAACGCTAGACCCTGACCGTTGCTGATCAAGTTTCCGCCTTGGACCGTCCATGGCACTTCGACGTACTCGGCTCCACTGCGTTTGGACCAGATGCTTGGCAGCGAATCGTCTTTGGGTCGAGTACCTTCGTAGTAGAAATCCAGCACGGACGCTCCGTCCGCCGTTTGCGAAAAGATCGGACCGAAGTCGCGAAGCCAAACGGTGTTTAAAGGGACTTCACAGAAATATACATGCGACTTGTCCTTGGCGTCGCTCTCCAGCAACCATTCGGTCGTGCCTTTGATTTGCCAGGTGTCATTGCAAAGCACCATCACGTTGACGTGACCCGCCGTCTTGTCCGCGATCTCAATCAGGATTTCACGATGGTGCGGTTGCCAATCGGCGACCCCTAACAGCAACGCGCGCGTTGGCTCAAATTCCGCAGCAAGCCGGGGATAGGGCGACGCATGCGCTCGTGTTGCTCGCGCCCCACCAAACGAATCCAACACCATGGTGATCGAATCGTCCGCCAAAGCACCAACGCACCCGAACACGGCGAAAAACATCGAAATACAAAATGCAATCTCGGATCGCATGAACGGACGACGCGTCAAGAATCACCTTGGCCGGTAACGGGTTCCAATCGATTTCGCGAAAATGATCGCGTTGACGCAATTGTAAATCAACGAAGCCGAAAGTGACTTCGCAATCGCGTACTTTTCGACATCCAACGGTTTCCGCAAACTCGTGACGTTCGCCGTCACAAATCACCGCAAATACGGCCCAACCGGCACAACCCCAATCGTTGGAACGTGGAGTTGATGGGGGAAACGTTGCCGATCCAGATTCTTTTGGCTCAATGGCTACTGTTCGTTGAGCGACCAATCGTAGTTCATGTATCGAATTGACGACGTCCCTCGCGTCGCTGAATCTTTCGCCGGCCCGCTCGGAATCCACGGAGCGATACGTTTGAGGACCGCCGAGTCTCCGTCGCCAAAGTCTTGCCCGAACCAATCCATGATCGACGACAGCTCGAACGCGTTTGACCGATCGTCATAGCGCAAATTCATGGAAAGCGAAAAAAATCCACGCGCCGCCTCATCAAGTTGACCATCAAGGCGATCCGCCTCGTAAGCTTCGTCCAACAGTCGCGGGCAACCGATCGATGCACAAACGATTGCGAAGTGGATCCGGGGGTCGCCCATTGGCCGAAGTTTCTGGTGTTCGATCGCGTCTAGGGAGACTGTCGATCCGCCGACGTGCAACAACAGATCTTTCCAAATGTTGTAGCCAAACAACTTCGCCGTGTGATTTCGGATACTCGTCGTCGGGTACTCGCGAAGGATCCCACGAACGGTGACCGCGTTGTAAGCGTTGATCCAGAAAGCCAACGTCGCGTTCTTGGATGACTTCTGCGTCAATGATGCTGTCGACAATGTTGCCAGATAAGCGTCAAGTGAGCGGATGTCGCCGGCACTGGATTTCCAACCACGGTAGTCCACCCGCCCGAGTGGATTCACGAATTTCTTTAACAAACTCGTCCAAGCGGAATGATCCACGGCATCCATCGAGATCGAGGAATCGACCTTTTGGCCCACATATACTTTTGCCCCTGCCCGCGCGGATGCGTCGGTCCCGATCGAAAACGCAACAGCGGCCAGCAGCGGCAACATGACGGTGGTCAATGGTCTGTTTCGGTTTAGCATTTCCATTGTTCGCGAGAGCCTAAATTCAAGTCGTTGTCGGGCGAGGGCTGAAAATGCCCGTTCCGGCGCCAGATCCGCCGATCCACTTTCGTCGAAGTCGCGTTCCAATTGCGAATTGTGTGCCCGATAGAATGACGGGCCAATGCCCGATAAGATGAAGCCTTGTTTTGATGCTTCATTTTTGCGGGAAAGATTCGACACCGACTTTCAGAAGCCTTCGAAAACCTAATCACCCCCGACTCAGAGCCTACCGCCAATGTTGCAGGAAGCGTTCGAGATTTCTGGTTTGCTACGTCAAAACATCGAACGCGTCGTGCTGGGGAAACCCGACGTCGTTCAAATGTTGGTCATCGCGATGCTGGCGGGCGAACACGTTTTGCTAGAAGACGTCCCCGGCGTGGGCAAGACCCTGGCCGCGAAGGCGCTGGCCCATAGTATCCAAGGCAGTTTTTCGCGGCTTCAATTCACGCCGGATCTTCTGCCCAGCGATATCACTGGCAGCATGATCTATCGATCCGATACACGCGAGTTCGAGTTCAGCCCGGGACCGATCTTTGCGAACGTGATTTTGGCCGATGAGATCAATCGTGCTCCCCCTCGCACCCAATCTGCGCTGTTGGAAGCGATGAGCGAGGGACAAGTTTCCATCGACGGGAAAACTCACCCGCTGCCAAAGCCGTTCATCGTTGTTGCAACGCAAAACCCCTTCGAGTTCGAAGGAACCTATTCGTTGCCCGAGAGTCAACTCGACCGGTTCCTGTTGCGAACATCGATCGGGTATCCGGCGCGATCGGTCGAGCAGCAAGTGATGTTGACGCACCGCATGGGCGAGCCCGTTGATACACTCGACTCTGTGGTGGGAGTCGATGGGATCGCGCGTGCTCAGAACGAAGTCCGCAATGTACGGTTCGACGAGTCGTTAGTCGATTACTTGTTGGACATCGTCGAAGCGACGCGCGATCACGACGGATTCCAAGTTGGCGTGTCGACGCGTGGTGCACTCAGCTTTTACCGCGGATGTCAGGCGCGTGCCGTCACCGAACAACGAGACTACGTTACGCCCGATGATGTCAAAGCATTAGCCGTTCCGTCGCTGTCTCACCGCGTTCTTCCCGAAGGCGTTTTTCAGGGCGCTAGCCGCCAGGCAGTGGAAACCCAACTTGCCGACCTGCTTCAGCAAGTGCCCGTTCCGATGTGAGACGGCGGCAATCGAGGATCTGACGCAGCGGAATGTCCGTCACTAGGAATCGCATCACGTGAAAACGCATCGCAGCATCGAGCCCCGCCGTAAACACAGACTGACTCGTTTGGGATTCCATTTCCTGTTCGTCGGTTCCTTCGCGATGCTCGGCGGCGCACTGCGGGGATTCAATCTCTTGTTGGTCTTAGCGGGGCTGTTGGTCGGCACCCTGATCATGCAGTGGCGATGGTCCAAGCGATCCGTCGAGGCCGTCTCGGTTACCAGGCGATCACCGGAAGAAGCGTTTGTTGGCAAACCGTTTCGCGTCCGTTACATGCTTCGCAATCACAGTCGTTTGATGCCGGTTTGGATGATGCGGGTGGAAGATCGAGTGGAATCGGTCGATCATTCGTCGGTTGCCGTAGCGATTTGTGCCGCCCCCGTTATCTCGGCCAAACAGACCGTGGGGCCGCACTGTGACTTGCTGATTTCACGCCGGGGTCGATATCGCGTTGGTCCTATCACGCTGATGACCACTTTTCCTTTTTCGCTGTTTTGTTCGCAGCAAATTGTTGACGATCGTGAAGAGTTCCATGTCTTCCCAGAGATACTCACCTTGCGAACGGATTGGCGGCGGCTGCTGATCAGCAAATCGGGCGGCATGTCGACGACCGGTCGTCGGAGCGGCCCCAGCGAGGGTGATTTTTTTGGTCTGCGAGAATGGCAAACGGGCGATAGTCCCAAGTGGATCCATTGGCGGACGACGGCGCGGATGAACGAACCCGCCGTGCGTCAGTTTGAACAACAACGCCGCTTCGACACTTGCATCATGCTGGACGCCTTCCGATCAAGCACTGACGAACGGCTTCCGCTCGCGTCACCTGATTCCGAAACCGACGCTTTCGAGTTCGCGATCAGCTTTGCGGCAACGCTTATGATTCATTTGGTCGGTACACCGTCCAACCGTGTCGTCCTTGCGATCGCATCGAAAACATCCGAAGCAATCATCGGCGCCGGGTCCGTTGTGGGGAAACGTAAGATGTTGGAACTGTTGGCCGATGTCCAAGCGACGCGACAACCCGACCTACGAGAAGCCGCGAATCGTGCCTTGCGAATTGCGGGTGCCGCGCAAGACTTGGTCGTGATCAGCTCGCGGTCGCTAGCGGATGCGAGAATCGCCGACCCATTGTTGAACGAAACGATCGCACCCTGGACTCGGCGTAATGCGTTCCGCTGGATCAACACGCGCGACCGAGAAATACAGCGTTGGGCCATCCGCAAAGAATCGTCAAGCGTCGATGCGAACCATCCAGCCGATCAAGCAGCGGTCGAAGCAAATCAAGTTCGCGAAACTGCGACTTTGGAAATGGAGGCGTCGTCATGATCCCGAACGCAGACGCACAACGAATCGGATCTCGGCTCAAACTCTATTTTGCTTTATTGTCATGCTTGGGCGGACTCGTTTTGACTTCGGGCACGTCGGTGGAATCGATTTCGTATTTGGCCATCTTCTTTGCCGCCTTCGGTTACGTTTTCGTTGATTGGTTGGGACTGTTTGCGTTGCCGCCGATCGCTGCCTACGCGGCGATGGGTTTGGCTGCGCTGTATTGCGTTAGCGACTTCGTTGACCTTGACGCACCGGGGAACCACCAAATGGTAGCGGTTGCTCAGTTGCTGGTCTTTGTGCAGGGCATATTGATGATGCAGCGCAAGACGAGGCGTATCCTTGAGCAGTTAGGCGTCTTTTGTCTGCTGCAGTTGATTGTCGCGGCCGTTTTCAACAACGCGATCAACTTTGGATTGATCCTTGTTCCCATTAGCATCATCGGTGCCTGGGCGCTAACTTCGTTGGCGGCGCTTTCCGCTTCGGAAGGTGTGCTGTCGGGGATCGGCATCGAAGATGATGACGGTCACCGCCCGCGAAGTCGCGATGATTCGACGTCTGTGATTTCGATTGTTGCATCTCAATCGTCGGGCGCGTTGGCAAAGACATCGCTTCGCTTGCCTCGGTTTACGATCATGACGGTGGCTCCGGCGGTGTTGCTGGTCGGTACGATCTTCTTCTACGCGCTGCCGCGAACGACCGAAGCCGCGCGAGGAAACAATCCGGGCCAAGCTCTGGTGGGCTTCAGCGATGAATTGCGGCTGGAACAGATCGGCGAAATGATGCAAAGCAGTCAAATAGCGTTGCGTGTTTGGCTGACGAATCGTGCTACCGGCGGGCCCTACATCGTTGACGACGGACTCTATTTAAGGGGACGCGTGCTCGAGCGATACGCTCCTCAAAAGGATACTGCGGTCTGGCACAACCTCAATGAAGCGACGGTGAACCACCAAAAAGATCTGCCGCTGGAATTCGTGCCTCGTCGCAGCACCGATGATAACTTCTACGATGTGGTGGAAGCCAAAATCGTCAGCGAGGCATCTCGCAGCGATGCACTGTTCGCGATTCCACCCTATCACCGTGTGCGGTCCGAGCCCGAAATTGAACATTGTTCTGATCGATGGACCATCGGCCGCTTGGCGAAGACTAGCTGGAACCATCCCCGAATTTCTTATGAATGGGGTACGCACGCGTTTCGTCGTGGCACCCAGTCTGATTTGGTTGCCCAGGTTTCAAGTGTGCGTGTTAATCCCGACGCGTTCGATCGATCCGAAAATCGATCGAAACAGCGATTGTCCAGCGAAGTAATTGCGTCCTATGGCGATGCGTTGCGTCTGCGCACGGATGAAGAACGCCGTCACGAAAACTACGTCAAGGCACTGTTAAAGTTTGACCGCGACGCCATGGCGGAGACCGCAAGGTTAGCCGAAATGCTTGCCGACTCTGTTTCTGGGCGACGCAAAAACGACTATCAAATTGCAAAGGCAATGGAATCGCATTTGGCGTCATCGGGCGAGTTTGGTTACACGCTAAAACTAGATGCGGATCGTTATCCGGGTATGGACCCGACCGAGCAGTTCGTGTTGATCGACAAAAAAGGCCATTGCCAGTTCTTCGCGTCGGCGCTGGTCATGATGTTGCGCAGTCAAGGCATCCCCTCGCGAATCGTTGTCGGTTACCACACCGACGAGTACAACGAAATCGGTAACAATTACGTCGCCCGTCAATTGCATGCACACGCTTGGGTCGAGGCGCTGATCAATCGTGACCAACTCGATCGCAATCGAAACGTCTACGGACAACCCGAGGCCGGCGCGTATTGGTTGCGGCTCGATCCAACGCCGGGTACGGGGCGGATGGACGAGCGGGCCGGCGGAGTCGGCGAGGTTTTCGATCTGGCGCAAAACATGTGGGACGACTACGTCGTCGATATGGACGGCACACGGCAAGAAAAGGCGTTCCTAGGAAACAGCGGTATCAATCCGATGCACCGTTCGTACGTTAAATTTGTCGAGAAGCTAGGCAACATCGTTCGTCGTGTCCGGGCCGGTGAACTCGGCGGCGGCTCTTTGGCCGGACGAAGCCTCTTTTCTTGGCCTGCGGCGGTGTTGGGCGTTGGGCTGACGCTGCTGGCTGTTGTCCTGTTCCGAATGCCTACGCCCGTCTGGCTACGCGGTGAACGCTCAGAACAGACTTCAGATGACGTCGCCGAACCGAAAATAGCGTTTTACAGCCAAACACTCTCGCAATTATCGCGAACGGGAATTCGTCGCGTGGCATCCCAAACGCCATCCGAATTAGCCAGCGACGCGACGACACGGCTCCAGCATCCGCAGGTGCCATCGATTGGTGGTCCCCTGGCCGTGCTGACCGAGGCTTTCTATCGGCACCGGTTTGGCCAGATCCCAGACCTTGAAATCGCAACCAAATCGGGGCATGATCAAAGTGACGCGGGACAAGACGTCCAAGACGCTCTTCATCAACTGACGCAAAGTGTAGACCTCATGATCATCGGCCAGAACGCCGCGGAGCGGAAAGCGTGATAGTAACGATCGACGGCCCCGCTGGTGCTGGCAAAAGCAGCATTGCCCGGCAAGTTGCGGACGAACTCGGGTTCGAATTCCTAGACACCGGCGCGATGTACCGCGCAATCACCCTGGGTGCAATTCGTCGCCAGATCGAGTTCGACGATATCGACGGCTTGATTCAATATGCTCGGCTAGCGAGATTGCGGTGGGAAGAATGTCGCGTTTATCTCGACGACGTCGATGTGACCGATGACATTCGAACTCCGACAGTGACGGCCGCGATTGGGCGCATCGCCGACATCGCCGAAATCCGATCGCTGTTGTCGATGCAGCAACGGAAAATCGCGGAAGGCCGTGATATCGTGACCGAGGGACGTGACCAAGGATCGGAAGTCTTCCCAGACGCCGAATGCAAGATTTTTCTAACCGCTTCGCCGACGGAGCGAGCTATTCGCCGTCATCAACAACTTGCCGAGGCAGGGCGTCACATGGCGATCGAAGATGTCGTCGCAGCACAGAAGCGACGTGACTTTGAAGACGAAAATCGCCCAGTCGGCGCCCTGCGAGCTGCCGACGACGCGATTTTGCTGCACAGCGACGGAATGTCGCCCGACGAAGTTTTGCGTCGCGCGATTGAGATCATCCGCGCGACGACGGAAACCGCCCAGATCAGAAGAACTGATTCAACGTTACGCTAACTTCGCTGACGATCCATTTGAACGTTCCTTGAATACGATCCGACGTTCCCAATCGATCACCAAGTCCGGGCAGCGACATGAGCGAAAACAGGAACAAGACGAAACCGCCAAACGCAACTGCGGAATAGGTCGGGTCTTCGTACCGGCGTCCGCCAATGGATGAAAGCAGCGACTTTTTCGTCGGAGTCGGTCGAGTCAGATCGCGAAGCCGTCGCAGCCCAAGTTGTACGGTTCCATCGGGCGAATTGAACATCCACTGGGGATGGACTTCGACGCGAGTACCGTCGTGTTGAAGCACCCAGGGTCGACCGACTTTCAGCTTAGATGCGTGCTTGGCGGAAACCAAAATGGTGAAGCCGTCGATCGAAGTCTCTTGGACTTGCGCCGGAAAATTGCGTCGGCCAACGCGAACAATCGCTTGACCTTGTTCGGACGAGACGGGGCAACGGAAGAAACCGGTATCGGTTTCCTTCGTCGCTTCGGGGGCGTGATTCATCGTTTAGAGACTCCGCTAACGATAGAGGCGGATGGGCGTAGATGCAAAGAAAAGAGTCGCAGTGCTGGCCACCTATCCCCCGAGATGTGACCTGCAACTGAAAGATACCCGACGATCGCCCTCTAGGTCGGAAACTTTACTCGATCAGAAAGGTTTCCCCGTTTTCGCAAAGGTTTTTCGTCACTCTGCAACGATTGTTCGACTTCGCCCGCTCGTAGGGTCAGAGCGTCATCGTTTCAAACGAAACAGCTACGATTTAGGCCGCACAAAGGACAAAAAGTAGTTTTCTTTGAAGCCTTCCACAGCGATTTCTTCGACAAACTGGAACCCCGCCGCTTCAATCTCTGATTTGAATTCGGGCTTTCCGGCACGGACGTGCCCCATCGTCCAGGGACGTGAAACGCCCTCAATTCGCTCGAAATCGATGACATAGAGTCGGCCGCCCGGACGCAGTGCCCGCTTGATGGAACGCAGCGACTCGACGGGGAATTCAAAGTGGTGGTAAACGTCGCACACGAATGCAACGTCGATCGAATCCGGCGGCAACCGAACATCATCCTGTCCCGACAGCATTGCCGTCACGTTTCCGAGCGACTTCAGTTCGGCAATCCGCTCCACTCGCTCAACAAATTTCGTCACAATATCCAGAGCAAAGACCCAGCCGCGCGGTCCCACAGCATCCGAAAACGGTTCAACGAATATCCCGGTTCCTGTTCCCACGTCGGCAATCCGCTCGCCCGTAACCAAGTTCATTTTCCGAACGATTTCTTCTCGGCAAGAAAAGATTTCGCGACTTTCCACTTCGAATTTCTCTACCCACTCGCTGACATTCAAATCGGGGTCCAGGAAAGGAGCGTTGATTCCCGCCTTAAGGCTGCCACCGGGCTCGGTCTGCGCAGAGCATTCGAACGTAGCCAAAAACATCAAAACTAAGCAAAAAGAGATTCGTTTCATCGTTTCGTTTTTCACCAGCTGCATCAAGGAAATAAGAATCAACATCGATTTTGGTCGAAAGTTCTGATACGGACAATCAGTTACCGAACGTCGCTTCATCGGTAATTTGAATGTACCCCATCCGCCAAAGTGTACCCATGTCGACTCAACGTACCACGCAAGACCGAGAGATCGACCAGCATGGGCGGACTGCGCCCGACCGTGGACGCACGTACGTTCTCTTGCTTTTGGGTGTGTCCGTGGTTCTCCAGGTCGGATGCGGCCGTGCACAGCATCAGGAAGCGAGTACCCAAATTGCACCCGGTGACGCAGTCGCCGCACCGAACGAGAATTTCCACCACGACGCATCCACGCCGCGGTTGGACAGTTCTGTCAGCCAACAACCGCCCTCGCAACGGTCAACCGATCCTTCGTTCGAAGTCTTTCACGAAGACGCCATCACAGCTCCGCCAACCACGATGTTGTCGCCTGCGCGCACAACCGCGATGCAGAAAACCAACAACGGGCCCGTGACCGAAACACTTCCGATGCAGCGGGAGTCCCAGCAGATTCCCGATATGCCCCCGGCCATTGATGACAGTCGCGATGCGTCCTACACGACGGTCGAAGTGTTCTACGCCACCGATCGTGCGCGCGGTGCGATGCCTCTGTCGGCTTATGAAGTCACCGGCCAGAAACAAATGTTTGTCGTCTTCAGCTTCGCTTCCGTCTTAATCTTGATGGGAGCGCTTGCATGTTGGTTGCGTGGCAATTCGAAACAAACGGTCTTTGCCATCTTTACCGGACTTGCGACGGGTTGTGGTGCGGCGGCCATCTTGATGTCGGGACAAGCGAACATCGAAAAGCACGGCGTCACGTACACCAGCGACCGTGGCATCCTTTCTCGCGGGATCTGCGAAGTCACGGTGCCTCGGTCACACGCAAAGGGTGTTGTCGAGCGGCCGAATCTGTTTCGATTCGAATTTCGCGAGAACCAAGACAAACACATCGTCATGACGTCCGCGGTTGAGCTAACGCAAAGCGACTTCTCGAGTCGATTGGCCCATCGGATCGCTGGATCACCCCAACAAGACGCCTTGGTGTTCATTCACGGATACAACGTTGACTTCGAGTCAGCGATTCAGCGTACCGCTCAAGTGTCCGTCGATTTGCCATTCGAAGGAGTGCCGATCTGCTATACGTGGCCGAGCCAAGGGTCGCTTCTTGGTTACACGATCGATGAAAATAACTCGGAATGGACGATCACTCACTTACGAGAGTTCTTGTTGGAATTGGCTCGCGACAGTGGTGCTTCGTCCATCAACGTGATCGCACACAGTATGGGCAATCGTGCCATGGTCGCTGCGATGAGCCAGATCCAATCGCAAGCCGATCCCAGTGCCGCACGTCCGTTCGACCGATTGGTGATGGCTGCGCCGGATGTTGACGCCGATCGGTTCGTCCGCGATTTTGCATCACCGCTAGCCGCCATCGCAAATCACGTCACGCTTTACGCGTCATCCGACGATCAAGCGTTGGTCGCGTCGAAACAGGTCCATGGTTACCCGCGGGCGGGCGACAGCGGCGTCGACATCGTTGTCGTCCCCGGTATTGAAACCGTTGATGTCAGCGGGATCGATTTGAGCATCCTTGGGCACAGCTACTATGGCGACAACGAAGCGATGTTGAGGGAACTGTATGGTGTTGTCCGAGAACGGAAATCGGCGCCACAACGCGCGTCGCTGATCACCCGCCGCACTGGAAACTTAATCTATTGGCAACTGGGCACCGATGTTCAAGCTCAGATGCCCATGGAAGTGCGGCGCTAGAGATAGATATGCCAAATTAGGTCATCGGAAGCGAAAACAGCCGTGATCTGGGATGTGACGTCGGTCACGGTACAATCGGGGCCGGAATCCCCATCGACCCATCGCACGGCATCGACCATTGAACCACGATCCATTTTCTGAACACGCTGCCCCGACCCAAGTTCCGTCGCCACGACCGGCCCCGACCGGTGGATCACCGTACCGCACCGCTTTGATACTCGGCATGCTGTTCCTTTTTGGAATCGTGCTGTGCGGCGGCATGTTGACGGCATTCTATTTTTCGTTGGACGTTCCACGTGGACCTTTGCCAGTTCCGGCGCGACCGGATTCTCGCCAGGATTCATTTCAAGCCGACGCCGATGCGTTCAACGAATCCCTGAACCGATGGACGCTCGCGCGGTGGGACAGTGACGACGAGAGTACCGGAGCCCGTTTCGATCAGAGTGTCGTTGATTTTGTCGAGCAATGCGTTCAGGCGGATCGCAACGGTGAACACATTCCGATGCACGAGGAAATGTTTCTTGATGCAGTCGAAGCAAGCCCCGACGGTTCGGGTAGCCTCAATTGGCTGGATCGCGTCTCGATTCAAAACGGTTTCGAAGACTACCGGCCCATCCCCAACGGCTTCGACAACCACTACCGAATCCTGGCAATACGTCCCGCAACGGGCTTATCGGTCGCTTCATCTGACACGGAACCTCGATTGGTATCAGTCGACCTGATGTTCTATTCGGCAAACAATCTGCCGGAGTCTCAACAGTGGTTTCTTGTCAACGTCGATGGACGGTGGCAAGTTTATGACTGGCAATCGCTTGATGACGGCCGGAGAACGTCGGACGAATACGCATCGTTTATTTCCGGATCCGAGAAACTATCCAGCGGATTTAACGAGATCATGGACCGCATCGAAGGAGCGAACCGCTTGTTTGATGACGGTGCCGAAGAACAAGCCTTCGCAAAGTTAAAGTCCTGTCACCGCGTCCAGACGTTGAAAGAAGACCGATCCACCGCGTTGCTTCAGATCGCGTATGCGTGGATCGAACTGGATCGCTACGACGAAGCCGTTGGACTGCTCGAATCCATTCATGATCCTGATCACATGTGGGGCGTTTGGCCGATGCTGACGCTCGGATATTTGGACGCCGATCAAGATGGAAAAGCTCTCGAAGCGGCTATGAAATCCAGTGCCCAATCGCCAAACCACCCGCGGTCACATTGGCTGATGTCGACGGTCCTGGCATCCCTTGGGCGTGACGACGAGGCCGCAGACGAAGCGGTGCTTGCGCTGCGGGGGTGTCCATTGGATATGGCCATCATCGATATGGTGATTGGAAACCGCCGCAAAGGAGATCTACCAACATTGCTTGATGCGATCGTGGCGAACGGGGACGATGCCTGGATGACCCTTGCTGATGCAATCACGTACGATTCGGTTTGGGCAAGCAATGTTGTGGCCGAAGTTTCGTTGCGTGAAAGCGTGAATGAGTCTGTTGTGGCGATCCTGAAAGCGAACGAGGCTTGGTCGCGACGGGACTATGACAAGTCGGCCGAGTGGTTTTTAGTTGCTCGGGACAAATCCGGTCCGGGATCCATTCACGATGTCGCGATCCAAGACCACTTGGACGCTCGAATCGAAAGCAATCGGTATCCGGAATTGTTTCGCGAAACCGACGATTTGCCGCAGACACTCGCTACGATCACGCAGTGGCTTTTTGGCGATGACTTCTATGGCGACTTGCAATCCTTGTCCGATGCGCTGCAATCCGACGCCGTTGACCTGCGGGTCGAGGAAAGTGAACGGGCGAGTCATTTTCGTGACGCTATCCAAGGCTACTGCCATCACGTTCTTGATCAGAACCCCCTGGCATTGCCCGAGCTGACGCGATTCGAAGTATGGAATCGGTCGCAATCGGATGAGCAAGCTGCGAACGTGACCCGAGCACTGCGGCGAGTGATTGTTGAAACGATGCTGGAAATGGGGCAGTCGGAAGCCGTCGCTGAAAAATTTCCGAACGACATCGATGTGCAATTGCAGATTGTTGAGTATTTACAGCGAGAGGAAGCTGCGACTTCCGAATCGTTTCTTGCGAAAACCATGGGCTTTTCGGATCCGGAAATCGCTTGGACACGCGAGATGCTGAAGGCGTTCATTGCGTTCAATGAAGTCCAAGTCGAAGCGGCCGACAATTCCTTTCGCGAGGCTTTGCGGATCGCGAAAACAATGGATACCGAACAGGACACGTCACTTCAGTCGACAACGCTCCGTGACCGCGCGCGAGCCATCGTTGCCAATCGAGTCGTGCCCAGCGAGATTCAGATTAACGATGGCGATCTTGCAGAACTGTCGCGAAGTGTGATCGCCGAAGCGTCAGCGTTGCTGGATTCGAAAACGGTACGGGCTTGGCTCCCACGAGCCCGATCGATCCAGGACGAGGGCCATCTCGCTGCGATCCGGGACAATGTCGCCCAACTGAGGATGTCGACCGGCCAATTTTCCGAAGCCGCCAAGGAATTGGCTGTTGCGGAAACCGCGATCGGGGACGTCGAGTCGCAACCACCTTGGATCGCCATCCAACGCAATCTGCGGCTTCAAGCGTTATTGGAATGCGAAGACTTCAAAGAAGCATCGAACGTCGTGCGTGATCGTCCCGTGGTCGACACCGGTTCGATCAAGCGATCCCTTTTCAATGCGGAAGATTCTCTGTCGGATCAAGCGCTCATCGCGCTCGCACTTCGCGACAACGAGCAACTTGTTTCACTGTTGAAAGACGTCGATCGCGAAGAAGTTTCTTCATGGTTGACGTCACCGACCCGTCGTCGATGGCTGGTAAGAGACGTTGAAGCGTTGCGATCGTCCATCATCGATACGTATCCGCTTTGGGTCACTTACTTTGTCGCGGAAAGCGAGGGCGTTCTTTGGATTCCGGCCGATCGACCACTGACGATCGAAATTTTGACGTCAACGTTTGAGCGTGAGTTAGGCGAGACAGTGGAAGCTCGCGACATTCCTCAGCCCACTGGCAAGCAAATTTCAACGGCTTGGTCCGTCACGTCCGAATCCGGACAGCACTTGCTGTTCGAAGTATCGATTCCGACGGTTCGCAGTTCAGCGCTTGCAATGCGGAATCGCGACGCGTTCCAAAAAGAGGCGAAGCAATTAAAAATTGCGATCATCGATCAACTTCCGATGGCGACGCGTCGGCTGTTTGAAGTTGCCGCAGCGTTTGCCATGGATGACGCCATCGCTTTTCGGTGGAACGACGAATCGCGAATTTGGTTCGGGCCTGATGTCGGCAAACGGCTAGCATGGGAAGACAGAGTCCCGGTCGATCATGATGTCGTCGCGGGCTTGATCCAATCGAAAGCCACCGATGAAGGCGACGACACGGAAAAATCGCTTGCGGACTGGACAGCTGAATTGGAGCGTGCAAAGGGGACGGTCCGAGTCACGATGACGGTTCACGTGGGTGATATCGCCGAATCGGTTCCAGCGGAACTCATCCGCGTCGAGACGGATGACTACGAAATGATCGTCAAAGCGACCGCCGATTCGATCATCCAGCCGTTGGTGTTGTCCGGTGTCGAATATTCCGTTTCACCGTCCAACGTTCAAGCTTTCAGGCAGGCGGATTGATCGGTTTGTATTTTGCCTAGGCAGTGTGGACGAACTTTTTGCGGTCGTTTGCGACGCGTTTGGCCACGCTTTTCGATTTTGATATACATCAAAGGACGAGCCTTCGAACGATTTTGCATAGGATTTAACTGATTTTTGCGTTCGGTACATGTTGGTACGGGGAATCGGCGATTCTGGTACAGAAAGCGTTTGCCCCAGCACTATCGGCGACATAGGTAACTGCAACAGGTACGGACATTTCCTCCGTCTTCCGCCGTCCTCCCCAGCAATCGCCACGCCTTCAATCGTTGGCAGAGAGAGCCATGCTCGACGCAGATTTGATTCGTGAATTCGCCGATCGTGCATGCGGGTACCTCTCCGATGTCCGAACGAACTTACAGCAGCTAGAAACGACCGAAGATCAAGTCAGCGGCGATCTTGTCGACTCGATTTATCAGTCCCTTCATAAAATTGTTTGCACAGCAGACAGCCTCGGGCTGGTTCAGATTTTTCAAGTTTCTCGCCGTCTCGAGAACCTTGTCGATAGCCTTCGACATCGAAGCCATATTTCGCTAGCGGTCCGCATCGAAGTGATATCGAAGACGACTGACCGTTTGAAAAGCCTGTTGCAGTCCATCGAGTCGAGCAACGACAGCAACAATCGCGAACTTTGTGAACAACTCGACGCATTGCTTTGCGGAATGGGTATCCGAACCGACGCGTTGGTAACGGATGATCCGCCGGCGACGACCGCATCAAACGAATCCCGACGACGCGGCGCCGTCCCACGCGCAAAGGCACCGACGACAGGGCCCGGTCCGTCGCAAACAAAAAAGCAAGCCGACGCTACCGAAATTTCGGCTGTTGAACGCATCGAAGCGAGTCTTGACGCGGCCCAGTCCGGCATCGAAGCAAGCCTAACCGACGACCTTGGCTTGAACGAAGGCGGAACCGAAAATCGTTAGAACCGGTACGGTCAAATGCCTTTCAACGATGCTGATGCCCTATCGAAGGATGGGATGGAGTGATCAGGGCGCCGACAACGATGACGACTAGACAATCGCACTCGCAATGAGTGCTTCGAAATTTTGATTTATCCGGTATGCGTAGGGGCAAACGTACCATGCAGGATCAGGGCACGGTGCGCGTCAGCCTAGACGAAATCAGTCTGGGAGCCACCTGTAGATTTGACATTTCCGACGAGCTGGGGATCTTGCTGCTGGGCAATGGTCGTCCGCTTACGGCGACGGTGCGCGACCAAATCCTCGAGCGCGGCGTGTCGTTTCTTGAAGTTCATCCCGACGACGCGAAATCGCTTCGCGGCGAAATGCCGAAAGGTGGTGCACCGCCAGTCGTCAGCAAGAAGTCGGTCGTCGATAAATCGGTGAAGTCGCGTGTGGTCGATCGTGCAAGCGAAGCGTACTCGCCCAAGCTTGCGGCGATGATGCGATCGAAAGTCAGCTCAGCGATCAATTTCGTTTCAGTTGTGGGTTCGCAGATCGATTGGGCCAGCATATGCGAATTGAAGTCGCTGCGCAAAATCCCGACCACGCTGATGGCGTTGGCCGAAGAAGACTCGGCGCTTGCGATCGTGACATCGGGTGAAGCACAGTCGCCCGACCCACTGGCGGACCGTTGCGTTCGAATGTCGGTCTTGGCGATTGGGACTGCTATCGAGTTGGGGATGACAGAAAACGAAGTGGTCCAGGCGGGAACGTCGGGACTTGTCCACGATTTTGGCCTCTACCGATTCCCGGCAAAATTTCGCGACCCGTCCTCAGTGATGAACGCCGACGAGGTGTGGCAGTACCGCCGACATCCGACCGTGACCGTTGATTTGATGGCAAACATGACCGTCATTTCCGACGAAACGCGATTGATCGCTCATCAAGTGCACGAGCGAGCGGATGGAACGGGCTATCCGCGCGGCATCCGAGGCACCATCATTCATCCGATTGCGAAGCTACTTAGCGTCGTCGACGCCTTTTTGTCATTGACTGGACCGGGGCCAGGGCGGCTCAGCTTCTCGCAACACGATGCAATGGTATTCCTGCTTCGACAGTGTGGTCGAGGAGTGTTTGATTCCACGGTCATGCGCGCATTCCTAAATCAGTTGACGCTTTACCCGATCAGCAGTCGCGTTGAGCTTGATGACGGTTCCATCGCAACGGTCGTTCGACGTCACGACAGTTCGTACGCAACGCCCGTGATTCAAACTGTCGGCGCCGACGCACCACCGTTTCCGATTAGCGACACCGAGCGGACCATCGTCAACACTGTTGTGCAGGAAGGTAAAGAGATCCGCATGACGAATGAAATGATGAACGCGATGGTACAAGCGGATTCGTCCAGCTTGTTTTGAGACGGCCGTTCAAAATGGAAGCGGTTAAAACTCGATGTTGGTATCCAAACCGTCGTCGTCGCCGTCGTCGTCCAAGTACAAATCTTCGTCGACATCATCGTCGTAGTCGTAGTCGGGTTCCTCACCCCGTTCGAGCAACTCGTCGGGCGGCGTCGAGCCGTCTTGGGGAAGCCAGCGGATCGTTTCGCGTGGTGGATCCGAAAGTGCATCAAAGCACTCCATCGCCTTCCAACTGATTTCGCCGGGACCGTCGGCAGTATCGCCGTCCTCGACGCCGTCGTCCGCCCGCATCATGTACAACGAAGCACTGCGCAGAAAAGTTTCCACATCACCGGCTTCGAATTTTTCGGCATCGTAAACAGCTTCCAGATCGGGCAGATCGAACTGTGCATTGCCGACCGTGTCCATCAACGACCATTGTTCGGTGGCATGGAACAAACGCACGTTGGTCCACATTTCCAGAGGCGGAACCTCCTGGTTCCAAGCGTGATTGAGGCCGCGTCGTAGACCATTTTCGTCCAGCAGGACTTCACCACCCGGGTTGAAGTAACAGATCGCATCTTCATCCTCCAGCAGCGTCGTGACGGCGCGTGTGATGAACGACAATTCGTCCAGCGGATCATAGTCATCTGGGATCAACGGCATATCGTCGTCGTCGTCCACGGGATCCTCGGCCCCAAGGACATAGCTGATCAGCAATCGAATGTGCGCGGTGTGTTCTTTGACGATTGATTCGCCGTCTTCCCACTGCCAAGACTGCTCGGTCGACCGACGCAGGCAACCTGGAAAAGCAAGCGGCCCAAATTGGCCCAGCGACCAAGCCACAAACCGTTCGGGCGACTCATCGGGATCGCCCATGTCGTCGGGCCAAACGGTGTCTGATGGCGTGACCAACAGATGCCCGCCGACGTCGGCGCGGTAGTCATAGACCAAGGTTCGCGGTGCGTGGTCGTCCTCGATCGAATCGTGACGACCGACAAGCTGGAAGTCTTTCAGCCTTTCTTCCAAGCTGGCAATCGCGATGGGATTGCGCAGCAGGATGCACATTCCTTGCGTGAACAGACCCTTCGCCATCAACTTCCTCGCCAAACCAACTCGACAAACTTTGATCGATCAACTTACCGCAACGACCGTTCGTTCACGAGGGGATCAGCAACCGAAGCGGATGCCAGTATCACGATGTTTTCGGAGCGGAAGCCAAGCTTTGACGACGCGCTAGGCCGCTCGGCGAGTGGAAATACCGTCACTTGAAGGGATTTCAGACGGACCCGGTGGTTCCGACCGGCCTGTGAACTCGATTGAGATCACTTCGCGTTCAAAATCGCTGTTGGTATCGCGGTCATTGCTTTGCTTTGAATCAGAAACTTCGTTGCTGGGAAACGTCCAATCGAATCCGAGTAGTCGGCCCAGGCGAGTTTTCCGGGCGAAAACCTCGAAAGTCGCAAGACTCAACCCGATGGCAACAGCGCATGCGATCGACGCTTTTACCGCCGGCGCGAGCCCAGGGGTTAGCCATTTTAGATCGATGTGAACGATGCTCAGGATCGGATGGTGTACTAAATACACCCAGAAAGACGCCGCCGCTAAGTACTGGACTGCGACCATGTTTCGGCGTAGATAAGTGACCGCTAGGCCGATGACAGCGAGCGTCGATGCCAAGGCGGCGGAGGCCGTCATGACCGCCAATGTCAGATCGGCAAGTCCGCTAGCAACGGACAGGGGCGCCGCGGCAAATTCGGTATTCGTACCGGCAAGGTGCCATTGCCCCATTAGCACTGTCATTGCCGCCAATAAAGCGGCCGGAGCCGCCAGTCGCGGTGTGACCGACTTCAGCCACGCAAATTTCGGATCAACTCTCGCCAGTGCGACTCCGACGGCAAAGAACAGTCCGTGGTACAGCCATTTGCTCGGTACGGGAAAAAATGCGTGCTGAAATCCCCACACAACGTTTGGCCGAAACCACAGAACCGTCGCCGCAACAGTGATCCATGCGGCGACAAGGAAACACCGACGTGGAATCGCAGCGATTCGTTTCGCGGCATCCGAAACGGCAAGTCGGCTTCGCCAGGCGCTCGTTCGATCCAACCCAACGGCGCCGACACCCAAAACGATCATGTACGTGAACAAGTATTGAAGGAACCAAAGATGGCCCAGACCCCATAAATCGCGGTCGATCACCCCGTCAAATTTCAAGCTTCGCAGCTTCACCGGTGCCACCCAGCCTTCAATGACCCAGCCGAGAACCCAGCTGTAGAGGCTGAGCGGAAGAATGAAGCACACGCCAAAGGCGAGAGGTACCAGCAACCGCCGGGCTCGCGAAGAAACCAACGATTTCGGCGTGCCTCGCTTGAGTGATTGAAATGCGAAAAAACCGGCGACGACCAAGAAAATTGGCATGATCATCAGCTCGATCGACCAAAAAACAAAGTCGACCACGGGGCTCGACGCGTCTCGCATCGACCACGTCAAACCCGGCATCGAGTGCTTTAAGTACGGAGTTCCCGCATGCAACGCGACCACGGCAAGGGCGGCCCCGGCGCGAACGGCATCCAACCCGGCAAAAAACGACGTCGACGACCGGGGATCCCCGGCGGTGGTGCGAGATGAACATTCCATGATGTTGGGAACTATCAAAAACGTCGGAACGCTTGAAAGTCCATTTGGCCCGCTGGGCACGAAAAGGACGACGGGACGGGGAATCGATTGTAGGGCTTACCCGGCGACCATCGCCGCTGTGATGCAACTGCGACACGGCCACGACCGGGCCGTCATGTGTCCCCGGAACGCGCCAGAGTGTCTTTTTTACCGTGGTTACCGGGTTGAACCCCTGAATTTCATTGACGGCAAGGGCCCCGTTCGAGGATACTTAGGTTGTGAAAAAGTCTCTTCTCTGCCGGCCAATGATGCCAGCGCTTGTACTCACACCCCTTTCTCCATGGTGGAATGCCCATGAGTCCTCGAACGACCTCGAATTCCCACGTTGGTCCTTCAGCCGCAGTCCGATCCGATGAACACGCCCATGATCGGCTGAACTGGGTGCTGATGACATCCGTGGTTTTTGTTGTGGCGGCGCTGTGTTCGTCGCGCGTTTTCGCACAAGCTGGCGAAAAGTACGACACCATTGCGATGCACCAGGCTTTGACCGAACCGGTCATCAAACAGGTCGAGTCCGCCGCGAAATCTTACGCGTCCAACGGCAGCGGCAACCCCCGTATGGTGACGGCGTACTACACGCTTTACGTTCCGGCGATGCTGACGGCTCCCGACTCGGTCAAAGAGATGCCGAAGATCGTTTCCGATGTTTCGGGGTACATTGCGCGAGCGGCACGATCGAACCGGGCTGAGATCAGCCAGAAGATCACAGTTGATGCATTCAACGGCTTGAAGAGAGTTGCCGAGGGAAACTACCTACCGGCGGGCCGAATCAGTGCAATTCTTCTGATGTCACGGTTGGATCAGAAACAAGCCGAAAGTGCAACCAAGACGCCGCCGGTTCCCTACTTGGCCGCGCTGCCGGTGTTCATGTCAATTTATTCGAACGAGAAGAATCCAGACGGCGTGCGGGCAGCGGCGTTGCAGGGTATCCATCGCCAGGTCACGCTCGGCTTTCCCGCCATTCCGCCAGACGTGCGTGGCAAGATCGCGGGCGAGATGACGACGCTGCTTGACGGCGAACCACCAATGTTCCGCACCGACGATGTTCATGCGTTTCTTCAGCGATATGCCGTTGATATTCTCAGCACGTTTCGTGCGGCCAATGATGCGACGCTTGGAACCAAACTGATCAGCATCAGTACGGCCGAGAAGTCATCGGACATGATCGCGATGCACTCGGTTGCACGAATCGGCGAAATCGGGCCGTCGATGAAAGGCGCCGCCGTCAACCACGAGAAAGTGCTGGCCAGCTGGGCGCGTCGGATCAGGGAATCTTTCAAAGACGAAGTCGAACGGCTGGAAGCTCTCGAGCGTTTGCCACAAGCTACCAAGCAGCCGCGAAAACCAGGCGACCTTGTCAACAAAGCCGTCAAGACGACGATCCGTCCCGGAATGCGCGGCATGGGAGGCGGCGATTACGGAATGGAAGATATGGATATGGGAATGGAGAGCTACGGCGGCCCTGAGATGGGAATGGATATGGAAATGGGATACGACGACATGGACATGATGGGAATGGACATGATGGGAATGGGAATGGGAATGGGCACGATGCTCCCCAAAGCAAAGCCTCAGCCTCCCGAAGTTTTGGCATCACGTCGTAAGCTCAATTTTATGCTGCAACAACTCCACCAAGGCGTGACCGGTCAAGGTGTCGCAGGCTTGCCAACTCGCAACGTCGGCGGTTTGTTGTCATCTGCTGACGCGAATCAGAAGGCTGTCATCGAAGCGTGGGTCACGTCGATGCAAGAGGTCGTTGACGGCTTGAACGATGAAATGCTGGACGATCGCACGAAGTATATCGAAGGACTCGAAGTCCAGGCCGAAGCCCTGCGTTTGATCGCAGGAGACCCCGTCGATGAGGAAGCCATCTTTGGAGCCGACGACAAGGTAGCCGGTGCAGCACCCGGTGCAGCACCCGGTGCAGCCCAACCGATGGGTGACGCCGACGCAGCGCCCGCTGCAGTACCTGGCGCCGCGGCGCCGGCTGCCGCGGCCGAAGCAAAGCCCGCGGGCGAAGAAGAGTTCGAGTTCTAATCTACACTCTTCACAGACCGCAGCCGAACGGATCTCAATCAACGCAAAAGGCTGGACTCCTTCCAAAGAGAGTCCAGCCTTTTTTTATGCACACGCCAACGGATTGCGTCCGCCGGAAGCTATTCCTTTACAGCGGCAAAGTCACCAGCGATTGCGATCACCAACCTGTCCGGGTTGATGTACTTTTGAATCGCCGCGTTAACGCTGTCAACCGTTGCATCACTGATCTGTTGATCGTGCTTGGCGTAGTATGCCATCGTACGGTCGTTGAACATCGTGCTTAACAGTTCGCCCGCCAACGACGCATCGGCAACGCGTCTAACTCGAGCAGCCTGCAAGTACGAAACTTTGGCTTTTTCGAGCTCATCAGCCGTGACGCCGTCCGTCCGGATTCGGTCGATCTCTTCGCGAATGACTTTGGAGAGTCGATCCTTGTTTTGCGGATTTGTGATCGCGTACAGGGTAAAGTCAACTCGATCGTCTTTCGTTCGCGCACTCAACCCGCTCCGAATGCCATACGACAAACCTTCTTGTTGCCGTACGCGATCGCCGAGCCGACTGCTCAGAGATCCGCCACCAAGGATGAAATTCCCCAGCACCAGTGCGGCATACTCGGGATCGTCGTCATGCAACTGGTATTGCTGGCTGCTGTAGTAAAATGCATTCGCTTTGTCGGGCGTTTCGATCAAATCGGTCGAACCGGGAATGTCGGTGTGTGGATCACGATCCACACGTTCGTAAGCCATGTCGGTCGCCCAATCTGCCAGTTCAGCTTTGAAAAGCGATTTGACTTCATCAGCATCGAAGTCGCCCACGACGGACAGTTCGCCGGCCTGATTGCTGAAGAACTTGGCATGCAGATCCTTCAGTTCTTCAATCGTGACAGCGTTATACATCGCGATCTCTTCCTCGACCGACATCACGTACCGGATGTCATCGGGGCCATATGGCGACAACGACTTCTGGACACTTCGCGGCGCAAGAGCTTGCGGTTCGGTCGTGCTCTTTTGCAAACTCGCCACGATTTGGCGTTTCAACACATCCAATTCGTCACCGTCTAGCCGTGGACGACGAACGATATCACCAATCAGCCCGATCACTTCGGGCAACGATTCTCGTTTCGTCTTGACCGTCATTTGCATCAAACCGACGGTCGTATTCATCGACAATTCGGCTCGCAAACGCGTCAATTCATCCTGCAGCGCGGTGTAGTCCAGGTTTTGGGTACCGCGGTTCATTACCAATCCAAGCAACTCGACAGCACCGAGACGATCTTTCAACGTTTCGCCAGTACCAAACCGAAGCGTCAGCATCAACGATACGGTTGCTCCGCGTGTTTTCTTAGGCAAAATCGCGTATTGAATGCCGCTGATCAGGTTGCCGCGTTCGGTACGTGCTTCGATGGCTTCGGGCGACGGATCAAACTGTTCTCCGGCCGCCATCGCTTCGCGTCCCTTGTAGTCGTTCAAGACCGTCTTCAAGTCGGGAGCTTCCGGGATCTCGATTCGCTCAGATGTTTCGCTGGGAATGAACAATCCCACCGTGCGGTTGTTGCGAACGAAGTACTTTTCGGCAACGGCTTGGACTTGTTCCAACGTCAACGATTCGACCATGTCACGGAACATGAAATACAGTCGCCAATCGCCCTGCGCAGCCCAATCGCTCAGCGCGATTGCGACCTTATCCGAGTCACCCGCCGCCAACTCACGTTGCTTCAAAATTTGTTGAACCGCGCGGTCCAGTTCTTGTTGGGTAATGGGGTCTTTCTTCAGCGATTCTTCCATGAGCTCGATCAAGGTCGATCGAGCAGCCTCCACCGATTTTTCGACAGGGACCTCTGCCAATGTCATGAAAAGGCCTGGTTCCGTGAACGCGTATGCCAACGCGTAGACGTTGGACGCGATTTCTGTTTCGACCATGTTCTTGTACAAACGCCCACTCGGTTCGTCGCCAAAGACATAAACCAACGCTTTTGCGGCGGCAAAGTCGGGGTGGCTGCTGGCCGGAATGTGATAGGCGGCGCCAGCCAATTGGATCTCGCCGACGCGGCGCAACAACACCGTTCGTTCGCCATCCTGAGCCGGTTCGGTCGTGTAGGTGGCATCGATCGGCGTATCGGGTTTCTTGAGCGCACCGAAATACTGATCGACGTATTTCAAGGCCTCGTCTGGATCAAATTTGCCCGCGAGGGTGACCATCACATTGTCCGGGCGATAAAATTTGCGGTAAAAACGCCGCAAATTGACGACTGGCACGCGTTCGATGTCGCTGCGATTGCCGATCGTCGATCGACCGTAGTTGTGCCAATCATATGCCGCCGATTGCATCCGCTGCATCAGGACTCGGATCGGCGAATTCTCGCCGCTCTCGAATTCGTTGCGGACGACGGTCATTTCCTTCTCGAGGTCTTCACCCTTGATGAAACTGTTGACCAATCGATCGGCTTCCAAGCGGATCGCGAACTCAAGATTATCACCCGTGGCGGGCAGCGTTTCGTAGTAGTTGGTGCGGTCCATCCAAGTGGTGCCATTCATCGAGTTCCCAGCACCGCGTTCCTTCAAAACCTTTGGAATATCGGGATGCATCGGAGTGCCCTTGAACAGCATGTGTTCCAATAGGTGGGCCATGCCGGCTTCGCCGTACCCTTCGTGACGCGAACCGACGAAAATCGTCATGTTCACGGTCACAACTTCTTTACTCTCGTCCGGGAACAACAAAATCCGCGTTCCATTGTCGAGTCGATATTCCGAGATCCCTTCGATCTCGGTAATTTTTTCGACGCCGGGCATTCTCTTACTCGCAACGCCATCCATGGGGGCTTCCTGGGTTTGAACTTTTGCTGGTTTTTCGTCAGTCGCGGTGATGGGCTCGTCAGCCCGCATGACTTGTGCGGTTAAAAAACAAATCGCCACGCAAGCCAACGACACAGACGTGCCTCGCGCTTTCGTGAAATACGTCGGGTCCGGTTGATAGTGATCCATGGCCACGGCCATACTCCTTAGGTGATAGACAAACTTGATCGATCAGACACGGATTGTACCCTTGTCGATCCGAACGGATAACAGCCCGCAAAAACCCTTTCAAATCAAATGACAAACAACCCTTGGACCCCAATCGCGGACGCCGACGCGATCGATGAAGGACAAGCGATCGAAGTCGTCGTTGGCGACCTGATCTTGGCCGTATTTCGCAACAACGGCGAACTTTTCGCGATGGACGGCATGTGTGCCCATCAAGGCGGCCCGATCGCTCAGGGAAAGGTCGAAGGCGGTTGCGTGACCTGCCCGTGGCATGGATGGCAATACGAATTGGCAACCGGGATTCAAACGATCAACCGGCAGCCGCTGATGAAAACATTTGATGTCCGCGAACAGGGCGGAAAAATCGAAGTTCGCATCGCATAGGGCGGATCGCCCTGTGATTCGAACTAGACGTTTGCGTAACGATGCAACGTCGATGGTGGATATCCGTCATAGAAACGTCGGATCCAGTGGCGACCCTTCCAACTCAACAGGTGCCGCTCCCACCCCAATCGCGTCAACAATCGGTCACTGATGTTTCCGTTGGAAACGTGCGCAACAATCGCGTTGGCGCCGCGAATCCGTGCGACTTCGTCAAGCACGTTACAGGCGCCGATAAACGATTTGTATCCGGCCAACGTTCCGGCTCGAATATAGTCGAGCGTCAAAAAAGACCGCATGCCGAGCGGTTGGTGATAGTCGATCCAGCAGACGTCATCGTCGTTGCGGCCATATTTGGCTTGCCACCAAACCTGGGCCATGGAAACGCTGCCGCACGTCAAACGGCGTTGGACTTCGACAAAAGCTCCGCCGCGCATGACAATGCGACCATATCGCCACTTGCGAAGCTTCTCGGCATCGTGAATGGGGTCGGTGGTGGAATCGAGTCGCAACATGAAAGTTCTTCGAAGTCGCTACAACCGGACAACGGACTATAAAAACCTAGCACACAATTGGCCCGCAGGACCTTCGTGTCGTGAAGGCCAGGGCCAAACCGGGGCTCGATCGGATACGATTGGACCGAAGGCTCGAATTGTCGGTTTTTTAACACTGATGATCGGCGACTGCCCTTAACCCGACAAACCGACCATGGCGAAATCTGACGACCGGAACGAAAACATCGCATCGGCCCAGAATCCAAGCGCACCCAAAAAAACCGTAACCTCAGCAACGCCACGCCGAGAACGCCCAGCCACGCATCAACCGAGCCAGCCCAACCCCAATCGCAAGAAACGTGTGAAGTATCGGTCGCCGGCCGCGCGTGCCGTGATCGCTCTGCTTCAAATCATCGGGATTGGCTACGCGGCAATTTTAGTCGTCCTCGTTTTGATGGAAGACCGGCTGGTCTATCCGGGTGCCTACATGAAGGACGACGGCAAACCGGTCGCCGAGGCTTCTTCGCCGGTCGAAACGGTCACCTACAATTCGCCCGGTGATATCCAGTTATCCGGTCGATTGCTCGAGCGTCCAGGCAGCCGCTATACGATCCTGTTCTTTCACGGCAATGAGAGTAAGGCGAAGTGGCTCGACGGATGGCTGATCGAACTGTCCCAACAATGCGACGCAACCGTCATGGCGGCCGAGTACCGTGGGTTTGAAGACGATAACACGCCAAACGAACGGGGCGTGATCGAGGACTGCGTGGCGGCAAGCGACTACCTGTGCAAGCGATACGATTTGAAGCAGACGGACTTAGTCCTTTACGGTCGGTCATTGGGCGGCGGATGCGCCGTCGCGGTTGCTAGCCGCAATGGTGCCAAGGCTTTGATCTTGGAGAGCACGTTTGATCGAATGTTTGAGGTCGCCGCGCTGCGCTATCCGTTCGTCCCAGTTCGATTCTTGATGCGCAATCGATACGATTCCGTTGCCAAGCTGACCGTTTACAAGGGACCGCTGATTCAGGTCCACAGCACCGATGACCAGGTCATCCCGTTTGTCCGTGGTAAGACGCTTTACGATTCGGCCCGCAGCGATCCCAAACACTTTGTCGAGGTCAGCGGTGTTAATCACATCGAATCGATGCCCATCAGCGTCATTGAAGAGATCGCTGCGAAGTTGAATGAGTTCACGGTGGAGTAGGAATTTCGATACGCCAAATCCACCGCAAGGCAGGATCGTTTTGCTACATATCCTGTGGATACCAATTCCGTGCTGAACACCATTGGCAAGTTGCCTACTCTACATTTAGCTTTTTCAAAGCACTTGCCTTCGATTCAACGGTCAACCGCGAACGCGCCTCATGTAGTTGACGAACGTTTTGTCGAGATCCGCCAGTGTTGTTTCGAAGGCTTCTTCGAACATTTGGATGCGTGCGCGTGGAGTTTGAACGGCTGCCGGCTTGCCTTCGCTCAGTTTCTTCAAGTACTCGATGTACTCTTCGCGCTTCGTCGTGATCAAGAAGTAAGTCAACGCCCATCCCTCGGCGTACGCTTCTGTCGCGGTCGCCTGATTGAGAAAGCGAGTGTCATCGGACAAGAGCGTCGCCAATGATTCGTCCGGTCGATAGCGAACGTACTTTTGCCAATGAGCTAACTTGACACGATTCACTGCTCCGATGGATCGCCAATTTCCGGGATTCTTCATGTCGGGCGTTTCAAAGAACATCGCCAAACCTTCGCTGACCCAAATCGGATTGTCCGCGAAGCGTTGTTGCATTCCGCTGTTGTACGCCAATTGATGGGTCGCTTCGTGGATGATCGTTGCGACATTCCGTTCCCAGTTGGGGACGTTGAATGTGGTCATGTGGTTGGTCGCTAGGTTGTAGTAACCGATCACGGACTCGGCGCGAGTGCCGATTTCATTTCCCGCATGACTTAGAAACGCTTGGTGGTCACGAAGCACCACCGCCACGAGAGGGAATTCTGGTTCGGGAAGCTCCCAGCGTTGATTCTTCCAGAACGTAAAAAAGCCGCGATGCAACTTCTCGAACAGCCCACCCACCTGCCTCGCATATCGTTCATCGCCGTTATAAAGAATCACATAGTTTTGAGTCTGGTAGACCGCAAATCCATCGCCGAGTTCGTCCAGCAGTCGTTTGGCCGCCTGGTCCTTGTCGATGGGTACCAATTCGGTGTCATCGGACTTCCGATCAATCAGATCGTCAATTTCGATCGTCCAGATCCGTCCGTCATCGGCTTGAATCATGACGTCGCCGTTTTGGGCTTCGACCAAAAGCTTTCCCACGACGCTTCGCTCGACGGCGCCATCATTGAAACGCACCGTTTCCACCGCCGCGACATTGGCCACCGCGGGAAGGAAAATGCAAACGATGACGAGTGTAACCAACCTTGGCATTCGGTTTCCAAAGCAACAACGAGGCAAGAAGAAGGATGGGGTCAGCGACCGGCTCACGCCCCACGGACCATTTTAGCACGTCGTTGCCCTTCACGTCGAAAGCAAATCGCAACCAACACAACCAGCATCGTGACGTAAAGGATCGCCAAGGATGATTCCTGATAGCGGGCTCCGCTGTGCAGGAGGCCGAACAGTCTTACCGAAACAGTTGTCACGCCTGCCGGAATCACGGGCAGCGTCGCTGGAACGTCACCGGACGAAATCACGGCCACGGCCAACCACGCCGAAACAAGCGATCGACTGATTAAGGAGCGGTCAATCTTCCAAATGCGCTGCCACCAAGTGCAATCGATCGCAGCCGATTCGAAGATGACACGATCGATACCCTGGTACCGGGCGCGAAGCACCCAATAGGCGACGGGAACCGCTCGCATCGACAGCGACATCACGGTCGGTAGCAAAGTTTGTTGGTATAGCGTTCGTAACCACAATGCATCGAACTGGAAGAGGCGAACGACGGCTAGACCGATAATCGGACCGGGAATGCAAATCATCAAAATGGAAACGGCGTCAAAGACCCACCGAAGTCGCGGCCGCTGAGTGGCAATCGCCGCCGCTGGCCACGCCAATACGACCGCCGCGGACGCAGTCAACGACGCAAGCACAATCGTCCACTGAAACTCGCTCGCAAACACAACCGGCGATTCCGCCAGCCGTTGTACGAATGCAGCTGCTGACCAAGTCCATTCGACGGAATCGTTTTTGACGATGACATCTTGACCGGTTTTCAGCACAAGCCCGGCAATGGGGACCACGGCCACGATCAAGACGACGATGGCCGCCAACCCCGCTGCAACAGACTGATGCTGCCACGAAAACGACTCTGTCGCCATCGATGACTCAACCGTTCGCAATCGTCCGACGCTCAGGTTGCGTTTCGAAACAAACATCCAAACGAAAGCGGTCGACACCGTTGCCAGTGGAATCATACAGGTCGCGATGATCGAAAACGTGCTCGGGTCCATCGCGTAAAACAAATAGAACTGATCCGCGATCGTTCGATATCCATACAAATCCACGACGGTCATTTCTGTTGCTGCCAGCGCCGCCGTTGCGACCAAGCTTGCGATCCACCATGGCGCGGCGAGTGGCAACTGAACTCGAAAGAACGCCGCGACCGGCCCGAAATCAAGGCGGCTTTGCGCGACGGTCGCCGGCGAGATTCGCGTGACACCGAACCAAGTCGCGATCGTGACCAGCGAAGCGCCTACCATACCGTGGATCCAAACCGAGGCGACTGATCCGGCGAAAAAGCCGTAGACGCCTGATTCATTGGTCCGAGATCCGGTCTGGGTAAGTAGCCACCAGCCAAATTTTCCCGCCGTCGCTTCCCAGGCCGTTGCATGCAAAATCATGGGCATGACGGCTGCTGCGGTCATCGACACGAAAAACAGCCTGCTCAAAAAACGCGAGGATCGGCCGCCCAATTGAAGGCTCGATCCGGCCCATGCACCTACAATACCGATAATCGCTGCGATCGCGACCGAAGCCGCCATCAATTGCAGCGTCATCATCAGCGGAGTAAACCAGGCCAAGGAAAGTCCCTTTGCGGAAATAGAATGAACAAGCAGTTTGTCGCTTTTGACCGCATCTTAAACCATCCCTGCTTGCTCGGCCCGGTTCGTTTTCTCGTTGCCTTTCGTCCATGAAAATCACCTCGATTCCTCAACTGTACCGCAATCTGAAGCGATGGCGGGAAATACTGACGGTGTTGCGGCGTTACGGCTTGGCGGACTGGTTGACCGAGTTTCGGCTGCCGTTTCGCGACATGCTCAAGGACGGTCGTGGTGTCCCGTTGTCGCAATACTCGCGCGAGCAACGCGTTCGCATGGCCATCGTGGATCTGGGGCCGACGTTCATCAAGGTCGGACAGATTCTAGCTGCCCGGCCTGATTTGGTCGGTCCAAAATTGAGCGAAGAACTGAAACGTCTTCGCGCCGATGTTCAAGCGGACACGATCGAGCAAGTTCGTAAAACGTTGGCAAGTGAATTGGGTGACGACTATGAAACCCATTTCCAATCGATTGATCCTCAACCCTTGGCGACCGCTTCGATCGGACAGGTACACCGCGCTATTCTCAACGATGGCTCTCACGTCGTCATCAAGGTCCAGCGGTCGAATATTGAACCGACCATGCGACAAGACGTCGAAGTGTTGTCAGGCGTCGCACAATTGGCCGAGCGCGTGGAAGGGTTCGCTGCTTGGCGACCCACCGACATGGTTCGCCAACTCGCACCCATGATCAGTCGTGAACTCGATTTCACTCGCGAACGTCAAAATCTTGAACTGTTCGCCGAGATGTTCGATCGACGAGGATCGAATGTGGTAGTGCCGCGTCCACACAAGCCGCTTTGCACACGGCGCGTGCTGGTGATGGACGAGTTGGTCGGTCAACCGTTGGCCCAGTTTCTGGCCGAGGAATCCAGCGACGAGTCGCCATCGAATGAGATGACAGCGAAATCGCGATCTGAGATCAAGCATCGCTTGTGTGAATCGATCGCAAACGTCTATCTGACCATGATCTTTGACGAAGCGGTTTTTCATGCGGATCCCCACATGGGCAACTTGATTGTCATGGAGAACGGGCAACTAGGAATTCTTGACTTTGGGATGATCGGCCGGATCGACGAAAATCTTCGTGAGTCGATCGAAGACATGTTGGTCGCGATTTCATCAGGTGATCAAAATCGATTGACCAGACTGATTCGCCGAATCGGCGATCCACCACCGACGCTGGACGAATCGCGATTGGCGATCGACGTTGCTGAGTTTATTGGCACCTATGGAAAACAGAGTTTCGGCGAGTTTGATCTGACCGGCGCGCTCAATGAATTGACGGATGTGCTTCACCGGCACTTGATCAAGTTACCCAACCAATCGGCGTTGCTGCTGAAGATGTTGATTTCTTTAGAAGGTACGCTCCGCGAGCTCGGCGCAAGTTTCGATTCGTTGGACGTCGTTCACCAGTACATGCGCGGATCGATGCTGAAACGGTTGAGCCCCGGTCGACGGCTTCGACAGGCGCGCCGTGTCTATTTGGAAGCCGAAAACTTTCTTGAAGCGGCGCCTGATGAATTGATCGCACTGCTGAAGATGGCCCGTCAGGGCGACATTCGGGTGACCCTGGAGCATCAAAAGCTTGGGCCGACCGTCAACCGGATGGTGCTGGGATTGATGGCGAGTGCCGTCTTCCTGGGGTCGTCGTTGATCTTGGCGATGAAAGTGCCGCCGTTGCTATTTCACGAGCGAATGTTCATGGGAATTCAAGATCTTAGTGCGATCGGCATCCTTGGAATCCTGGGCAGCATCTCGGTGATGATGTGGCTGTTGTTGGCCATCAACCGCAGTGGCCACTTGACTCGCGGCAACGACGATTGACAACGATCGTCTTCATTCATTGTGTCGATGCGATCGTTGTACAGGTCGCTCGAAGGGGCTTGGCCGGTTGTGAATCTGTAGCGGTTGACGAGAGTCCGACGATCGATGGCCAGTTTTCCGGTCAGTCAAATCGGCATTGAAAACCGACTTGTAGTCTTGGTTGTCACTTTGTTCGGCCGTCGATTGCAAGTTCGTTGGGAACCACGGCTGGTGTTGTGTCGATGTTTACCGCAGGAAGACTTCCATAAGGTTGCGATTAGTTCTTTGATCGTTGGGCGTGGCAGGAGCCGCGTCTTCCTTTACCGGTACCTTCCCAGAACGGAATCGATATCAACGGAAAGGACTCCGCCCTCCATCCGGTTCGCTCGTCGAGGCTTCGGTTCGACGGAATTTCCAAAAATCCGAACTTACGCGGCGACGAGACATTGCAAAGGATTCGATTAATGAGAACCAACCTAATTCGTACATCAGCGGTAGCCCTTGGGCTAGGAATCATCGGGGCGGGAACCGCGGCCCACGCTCAATCAACGTACAGCGCGCCTTCGCGTTGGGATAATTTCCGACCTGTATCGGAAAAAATAAACAGTGCTGGCAATAGCGCGGCCGAACAGGCGAAGTCGGCCATTGAGACACTGCGTGGCCCAGCCGAAGAATTGCCAGCTCCGATTGCGACGCCCGATCATGGCGCGCACTACTCGCAGCCCATGCAAAGCGAAGCTCCAAACTATTCGCCCGCTGCTCCATCATACTCGCCATCGGCTTCGTACTCGACGCCTTCGGCGGCCGGTTGCGCGCCCTGCCAATCGCAGCCCTACTCGAGCTACGGCTCCAGCGGTCATTCGTCTGGTAATTGCTCAGGCGGAAGCGCCTATAGCAACGCGGTCTCGTCCAATTGGGACGGCACGACCTACGACGGCGGATCGGCTTGCAGCTCGGGTGCATCAGCCGGATATGGAGCGTCGCGTCCGGCACTGTTCCCATATTTCGGCAGCGCGAACTTGCTGTTCTTCACGCTTGAGCAAAGCGTCGGTCGCCAGATCGCGACGGGAACGAACTTTGGCAATGGCTTCAACACGTCGATGGTGAATCCTGGTTACTCGACTGGATTCGACATCTCGGCCGGCCGCTACTTGGACAACGGACGGTTCGGTCTGGGAATCGGCTACTTCTTGTGGAACCCCGGCGACGAACAGGTCATCGCCAGCGGAGCAGCAGGTTCGATTCGTGCTTCGATGCCGCAGTACCGTGACGTCAACCTCGACTTCGGTAGCGGAGCCGACAGCGTCTACGATCATATCGACGGGACTTCGGTCGACTCGCTGGGGGCCACGAATGTTCGCGTCAATCGTGACGTTCAATTCCAGGGCATTGAAGCGAACTTGTTCAGCTTCGGTTTGATGGGTGCCCAACGGGCTGCCTATGCCGGTTGCGGCAACGGTTCCGTGTTCGGCAATGGACTGGGGCTTGGTGGCGGACGCGGTTTCGGCGGAGCAACCGGCCCGCTTGCACGATCCAACAGCGGCCGAGTGCGTGTGATGACGAGCCACGGTTTCCGTTGGTTCCAAATCAACGACTCCATCGAAACCGCCTACAATGTTGACGGTGCACCCGGCTATCAAGTCGGCGATATCTACGACAATGTTGATGTCGAAAACAACCTGTTCGGATACCAGTTCGGTGGTCGCTTGACTTACTGCTTGGGCAGTCGCCTGGACTTGAACATCGGCGGCAAGTTCGGTGTCTACGGAAACCGTGCAGAACTGAAGCACCGCTTGGGAACCGAAGATCAGATCGCTTACCTGACCGCTTCGGGAACCGACGACATCAACACCACGTCGACGGATACGGTCTTGTCGACGCTCGGCGAATTGGATCTGGGACTTGGATACCGCATCAGCAACGCTTGGACCATTCGTGGTGGCTACCGCGTGATGGGAATCACCGGGGTCGCAAGCTCGGTCGATAACTATCCCGACTACTACTCTTCCGTTGCCGCCAGCGGCCAAGTTCATGCCGACGACAGCTATCTGTTGCACGGAGCCTATGTAGGTGCAGAACTGAACTGGTAACTCTACCGGACGACGCGGATTGACTAAAAAAGCCTCACCAGGAAATTCTTGGTGAGGCTTTTTGCGTTTCTCAGCGACAATCCTAGAAAGCCGACCGCATGTCCAGGGTTACAGCGTACTCGGTTGCGCCGGTCGGTGGCGGAACACGGGGGACGTCGATCACGCCGCCCGTCATCGTGCCTGCTTGAAAACGCGAAGCTCGTCGCGACTCGGCTTCGTTCGCATTGATCGGGAACGAAGCGTGCGACAGACCGCCCGGATGGACAGCGTGATAGCGACAGCCGCCGATCGACATACCGGTTGCCCGCTCGACGATGTCAAACTGCAGCGGCGTATGAATGCCGATCGTCGGGTGCAGGCAACGCGGCGGCTGCCAAGCACGATACTTGATACCGGCAACGGATTGCGACTGGACGCCCGTGGGGTGCATGGGGACGCGAATGCCGTTGCAAAGAACATCCATCCGCGCCGAATCAAATCCATCGACAAGGACCTCCATCCGTTCAAGAGAGGAATCTACGTAGCGGGCTGTTCCGCCTGCGGCCGGTTCTTCGCCCATCACATACCACGGCTCGATGGCATTTCGCAGCTGTAGGTGAACGTCTTTGAAGGAGACTTCGCCAATCTTTTGGAAACGAAAGTCGTGATGGGGCGCGTACCATTCGCTTTCGATATTGATACCCTCGCGGCGAAGGTCGCCGACTAGGTTGCAAAGGTCTTGCCAAATGAAGTGCGGCAGCATGTAGCGGTCATACAGGCTAGTTCCCCAGTTCGCCAACGGTTGACGATAGGGATGCTTCCAAAACGCTGCCACGGCGGAACGAATCAGCAACTGCTGGGACAGGTTCATGCGTGAGTTCGGCGGCATTTCGAAACCGCGGAACTCGACCAGCCCCAATCGTCCGGTCGACGAGTCGGGTGAGTAAAGTTTGTCGACACAGATTTCGGCGCGGTGCGTGTTCCCCGTCAGGTCCGTCAAAAGATCACGAAACAATCGATCGACCAACCAAGGCGGGCGATGCTCGCCGATCCGATCGAGTTGAGACATCGCGATTTCCATTTCGTAAACCGCATCGCGTCGCGATTCGTCCATCCGCGGTGCTTGGCTGGTCGGCCCAATGAATCGGCTGCTGAACATGAAGGACAGCGCGGGGTGGTTGTGCCAAAACCGAATCACGCTGGCCAACAAGTCGGGACGTCGAATGAAAGGACTTTCCGACGGCGATGAACCACCCAGAACGACGTGGCTGCCACCACCGGTGCCGGTGTGACGACCGTCCAGGTCAAACTTCTCGGCGCCCAAGCGGCTCATTCTGGCTTCGTGGTAGAGCGACTCCGTTTGCTCGACCAACGCAGGCCACGACGACGTCGGTTGCGTGTTGACTTCGATCACGCCGGGGTCAGGCGTGACTTTGAAGTAGTCGATGCGATCATCCGGCGGCGGCAGATAACCTTCGACCACGATGGGCGTATTCAGTCGTTCGCACGTCGCTTCGATCGCAGTGATCAAATCCAGATAGTCTTCCAGTCGCTGAGTCGGCGGCATAAAAACGTGCAGACGCCCGAAACGACATTCAACGCAAAGCGCCGTACCGACGACGTCATCGCTGGTCGGCAAATCGTCGGGATTCTCTTCGTCCAGTTCTTGTTCGTTGACCCGTCCGCCAAATTCCCCCGGTCCGCGGCTAGGTTCACTATGGCGAACCGCCGGTTCGTTCCCGCGTGGCATTCCCGGCAACGGAGCTCGCTTCGAAAACGGATCCGCAGGCGTGGTATAGAACGGTGCTGTCGCAGCATAAGTTGTCGGCAGGGCGGCCAACGGCAATCGCAATCCGATCGGCGAATCGCCGGGGATCAAGAACAGCTTGTCGCTTCGAACGGGCAACCGACCACTGACCCAACCCGCGCGTGCTTGCCACCATGCGCGGCGTACGGGCAATACAAAGCCAACGGGGTTGCTAAGGCCCTGCGTGAACGCGCGCATCATCATCGCACGCTCGTTGGGGTCGTCCAATTTCGGATCGGTCGGGTCGACATCGATGGGCAATCGATCTTCGCGCCACAGGTAATGGAACAAGTCCTCGTAGACCGGCACCGTCATACGAGCGCTGATGTTCAGCTCCGCAGCCAAGCTATGCACAAACTTCTTTGCGTCATCGGGTGTGTGGCCGTAATCGGTTCCCTCGTCCGCAATGAATTCTGGTTTGTTCCAAATCGGCTGGCCGTCGCGGCGCCACATACACGTCAACGCCCAACGCGGCAGAGACTCGCCGGGATACCATTTTCCTTGACCGTAGTGCAGCAGCGATCCCGGCGCCAATTTGTCACGAAGACGCAGTAGCAGCACATTGCTGAGCACACGCTTTTCTTCGCCGACTGCTTCGCTATTCCACTGTGGATCATCCATGTTGTCGATGGAAACGAAAGTCGGCTCGCCGCCCATCGTCAGCCGAACGTCATTTTTGTCAAGCAAGTCGTCGACTTCGTCGCCGACTTCCATAATGCGCGTCCATTGCTGGTCGCTATAGGGTTTCGTCACTCGCGGAGTTTCGTAGACCCGCGTGACGCTCATTTCGTGATGAAACTTGACTTCCGCTTTTTCGTGTCCGCCCGAAATCGGTGCCGCCCCCGAATACGAAGGCGTGCTGGCCAGTGGGATATGGCCTTCGCCGGCAAACAGCCCGCTGGTTGGGTCCAATCCGACCCATCCGGCACCCGGCAAATAGACTTCGATCCAAGCATGCAGATCGCAAAAGTCTTCTTGCGGACCCGTTGGCGCGACGCTGCCGTCGGCTTCGGGGATCGGCGGTTCGTCGGCAACCAGTTGAATCAAGTATCCGGACACGAAGCGAGCGGCCATGCCCATTTGGCGGAACGACTCGACAAGCATCCACGCCGAATCGCGGCATGATCCGCTATTGATCGTCAGCGTTTCTTCGGGCGACTGCATGCCCGGTTCAAGCCGGATGTTGTAGTTAACACGTTCTTGCGCGCGTCGATTGACTTCGACCAAGAAATCGATGATGCGATCCGTCTTCTTTGGCATCGATTCGACCCACTCGGCCAACTTCGGTGTCAATTCCGCTTTGACCAAGTAGGGAGACAGTTGAAGCTTCAGTTCCGCGTCGTACTCAAATGGCCAGCAATCAGCCGACTCTTCCACGAAGAAATCGAAGGGATTGATCACCGTCATGTCGGCAATCAAGTCGACGGTAACCGAGAAATGGTCCGTCGGCTTCTCGAAAACGTATCGCGCGATCGGATTGGCGAAAGGATCTTGTTGCCAATTGCAAAAATGTTGCTTGGGCGAAACCCGAATATCATACGCCTCAATCTTTGTCCGGCCGTGGTAAGCGGGACGAAGGCGGACCAGTTGGGGCCCGACAGCAATGGGACGATCGTACTGATAACGTGTGACGTGGTGGAGCGCGACGCGAATGGTCATGAAGGCCTAGGTGCGTTGAAATAGTCGTAAGTGAGAGACTCACCGATTTGATTCAATTCGAGTTGAACCAAGTCGATAAACTGGTGCATACCTCCAGCGATCACTTCCTTGACGTTGCTTTCGGTCAATCGGTGTTGCAGGGTGGCGATATGTTGAATGGCTTCGCCGGGTTCGTCGGAATTTGACTTTGCTTCGATCTCGGTCAGCGACCAGTGTGCGCCGGCAACGCATGATCGAACGGAACGAGGGAACGCTTGGTGGAACAAAAAGAACGCGACGACTTTCTCGATATTCACGAGATGGTGTTCGCGCCGGTAAGCTTCAAACCCGCTAATCGCCAACAGAAGCGTTGACCATTGAAGGTCGTCAATCGCGGTTCCCACGTCCGTAACATTGGGCAACAGGTTAAAGTATTTGACATCCAAAATCCGCGATGTCTTATCCGCTCGTTCCAGCAACCGACCGACGTTGGCGAAGTGCCAACGCATGTCATGGGCCATCGTGCTGTCTAGGATTCCCGACCAAAGCAGCGAGTAGTCCCGGACACTGTCGAAGAATGCCGCCGTCGGATCGGTAATCTGAGTCGCGCTGGAATCAGAAACGAAGTGATAGAACTCGTTGATTTGCTCGAAAGCTTCGCTGGAAAGCATCTCACGGACACTCTTTGCGTTTTCGCGCGCTGCTCGCAAGCAGGTCAACATGGACGAGTGGTATTCCAAGTCGAACGCCAGGAAGTTGACCACACTTTGTTGGGTCGGCACACCATATTTTTCGACGAACCACTCGGTGTCGCCGGTAACCTGGACCAGTGGTTCCCAGGGATCCACCAGCGAGTCAGCTTGATCCAGTGTGAGGTTCAGCGTGACTTCCAGGAAGCGGGCCAAGTTTTCAGCCCGTTCCATTTGGCGGCTCATCCAATAAATCGATTCGGCAACGCGGGAGAGCATGAGGCAAATGGGATTAAGGTTTAGATGCTAGGTTGTAGATGTTTGGTGTCGAAGACACTGATTGAAAGCGAATGGTGCGGATCGGGCAGTCAATTGTTGCCGGCGGAACCACCTGCCAATGACTTTTCTTACTCGTCTTGCCAGTCGCTGGCGATATCTTGCCCCGCCTCGGCGGAGACCCATGTATCCTTGCTGCCACCGCCCTGGGACGAATTGACAACCAGCGATCCTTTCTTCAACGCGACTCGAGTTAGTCCGCCCGGCATGACCCAAATGTCGTCTTTGCCGCTACACAAAATGTAAGGCCGCAAATCGACGTGTCGTCCTTCCAGCGCGTTGCCAGCCAACGTCGGCACGCGGGAAAGTTGAAGTGTTGGTTGCGCGATATAGTTGCGGGGGTCAGTCCGGATCTTGCCAGCAAACTCTTCACGTTCGGCGGGCGAAGCGTGCGGGCCGATCAAGATTCCGTAGCCACCGGATTCGCCTGCCGCCTTAACAACCAACTTGTCGAGGTTGGCAAGCACGTACTCACGATCTTCGTCGCGATGGCACAAGTAGGTTGGCACGTTCGCCAAGATGGATTCTTCGCCCAAATAGTACTTGATCATGTCAGGTACAAATGCGTAAACGACTTTGTCGTCCGCAATGCCAGTGCCCGGCGCATTGGCTAGGGAAACGTTGCCCGCTCGATAAGCTTTCATCAAACCCGCCACACCGAGGCACGAATCCTTGCGGAATGTTTCCGGATCTAGGAACGTATCGTCGACGCGGCGATAGATCACGTCGACGCGTTGCAATCCGTCCGTGGTTCGCATGTAAACGATGTCGTTCTTGACCGTCAGATCGCGACCCTCGACCAGCTCGACGCCCATTTGTTGGGCCAAGTACGAGTGTTCATAGTACGCACTGTTGTAAACGCCCGGCGTCAACACTGCGATCATCGGATGGGTGACACCCTTCGGCGCGATCGCCTGCAACATCCCGTACAACCTTGATGGATAGTCGTTCACGGGACGGACTTGCGAAGCGGCAAAGACTTGCGGGAAATTTCGCTTCATAACGTGGCGATTCTGCAACACGTATGAAACGCCCGATGGGCAGCGAAGGTTGTCCTCCAGAACGTAGACGCCGCCCGAATTGTCTCGCACCAAATCCGTGCCGGTGATGTGGCACCAAACGTCACCGGGCGGTTTCAAGCCAATGCACTCTTTCAAGAACGAAGGAGCCGAGTCGATGATATCGCGCGGTATGACACCGTCTTGGATGATTTTTTGTTCGCCGTAGATATCCGATAGGAACCGGTTGAGTGCACGGATTCGTTGCTTAAGGCCGGCTTCGATGTGCTGCCAAAGCATGGCCGAAACGATTCGCGGTACGACGTCGAACGGCATGATTTTTTCGGTGCCGGCTTCGTCGCTATAGACCGTGAAGGTGATGCCCATCCGGTATAACGATTTTTCGATCGCATTTTGTCGCCGCAAGAGTTCTTCCGGCGGAAGACGGTTGATCAATTCGATCAGGTTTTCCGCATCTGGACGGGCGAAATTGTTTTCATCCACCAATTCGTCGAAAAATCCTTCACACTTGTATCCGGCCAATTGAGGTGCGACGAAGCCTTGCTCAGTGAGGGCGGACGTTTGTGATTGATTTTGGGTGGCAGAGGCTTGCGACTGCGAACGATTGTGCGTCATAGATCCAACGAGACCGACGAAGTGGTGTGATCGCACCGGGGGAAACCGTTCGTTAGCAGGTTGCTAAGTCAACGATTGACGGGGTAGATGCATTTACAAAATGCAGGGCAACCCGCTGCGAGCTTCATCCAGTTTCCGCCTCTGGAATATCGTAGTTTATAGGTTACGTCGCCCCAGGAAAGGGCCGGTCCGAAAAATCATGCCGTTTCTTCGGTCTCATTGTGCTCGTCGGCGCATGGGGCCAGCCCCGCAACGGCTTCGCGAAAACCTCGTTTCAAACCGATAGAGTTCGATCGGACTTGAAGGGTTGCGTTTTAGCCTTCTGGGCCCCCTTCTTCGCGATTCAATGACCCTTGCAGATTCCTGATTTGCGTGGCGCCTTGGTGCCACGTCGGGTGCGGCAGCTATCGGGAGACCAACGCAGAAATTGAAAACTTTTTCTTTTCAGGTTCGTCGGGCAACGACGCAGAACTCTCAACGCGGAGCCACTACCAGCTTGGCCAAATCGTCAGTTCGATCGGGCGATGGTCGCTGGTGGTTTTATCGTCAGGGAAGTCTTGGTCACGAACCAGGACTCGGCATTCGGCTTTCCACTCTTTCGCGGTTCCCGCGACAAACGCAAAGTCCAGCAATGAGCCGGGGTAGTCGTCGTTTCCATCCCCATCGCCATCGAACCAATTCGAGTCGATCATCGGTTCGGGACGTAGCCAAACGAACGTATCGTCTCGCAAGAACTCATCGAACGATTCGTTCCCTTTGTCGGTCGCAAACACATAGTCAAAGTTGTAGTCACCGATCGCTACAATCGGTTCATCGCCTTGCGCCGCTGCCCATGCACGCAGACCAGCAGCTTGCATGGCGCGAACTTCGGCCTTGCCACGCGCCAGGTGGTTCAGCATCAACGTCAACGTCTGGCCCGACTTCAGGTCTTTTACGACGGTGATGTAAGGCGATCGATAGTTGCCCGGGTTCAAGACGTGGTCTTCGAAATTCTTGATCTCGTATTGCTCGACAATCTCGAACCGGTCGCTGCGTATAGCGTATGCCAACCGATCGTCGTAGCCTGATTTGCTATAGCGACAAGTGTATTCGTCCCCCAGGCGATCCTTGATCACCGCAAAGTCCAAAGGACGCACTTCCGAGAATCCGTAGACGTCGTAACGGGGCATGGCGTCCAGCTGGTCGGCAATCACGTCAGCATTCGCACCATCGGATTCAATGTTCCATGCCAAGATGCGGATCTTTTCGCCGACATGGGGCGCGACCGACGCCGAATCTGTTGGCACCGCTGCTGGAGTCTCCGTTGAAACGGGTGCCGGCGCTTCTGCGGTAATCCGCGCGGGTTCCGATGCGACCGAGACGTCAGCAGTCGGCGGCGCGACGGGTTTGGCGACGCGATCGCATCCTATGAAGCTAAAGAGCAGTCCGGTCGCAAGGCACGAATAGATTGAGGTCAGTTGAAATCGCAAGGCACTATTTTCATCACTTGGGGGAAGGGTTGCTCTACGCATCCATTGTCAGCGGAATCGGCCAATCGGCATAGACTCTTGACGCGTTGGAGGGGGGTGCTCGCCAAATCCTGCTTGTTTCGCCCAATGCTCTGCCAGGATTCAAACACGGCAAAATACGTTGCATGTAGAATTGCAACCGCAACGACCCGCCATTGCCCCCGCCTCGACGCCCCTGAATCGGACATCGCCCGCCATGAATCTCTTCCTGTTTCGCTTTCGGCTTTGCATGACCGCGTCGATGGCCAGTCTTTTACTGGCTTCGTTGGCTCTCGCCCACGAAGGTCATGAGGGTCATGAGGGTGATCACGACCACGACCACGCGTCGACTTCAGAAGATCAGCGAAAGATCTTTACCACCCGTGGTGAGCACAAGTCGCTGCCGCTGACCAAAGAAGAGGACGTTTTTCATTTCGTCATCTATGGTGACCGAACCGGTGGCGTTCCTGCGGGCTTGAAGGTTTTAGAACAAGCCGTGGTCGATACAAACTTGCTCGATCCCGACCTGGTCATGACGGTGGGCGATTTGATTCAAGGCTACAACGAGCCGCCGGAATGGATGGAGCAGATGGTCGAGTTCAAGGAGATCATGAACGGGCTGAAAATGCGATGGTTCCCCGTTGCCGGAAATCACGATGTTTATTGGCGAGGCAAAACGCCGCCACCGCCTGGTCAGCATGAATCCAATTACGAGAAACACTTTGGTCCGTTGTGGTATTCCTTCCGACACAAAGACGCGGGTTTCATCGTCTTGTATAGCGACGAAGGTGACCCCGAAACAAACGCCAAGGGTTTTCACGAAGGTCGATTGCAAACGATGAGCGACGCGCAATTGGACTTTCTTAAAATAGCACTCGATGAGCACAAAGAACGCGAGAACGTCTTTGTTTTCTTGCACCATCCCCGCTGGGTCGGGCGCGGTTACGCTGGTGGGAATTGGGACGTCGTTCACGAAACCTTGAAGTCGGCCGGAAATGTGTCCGCCGTTTTTGCAGGTCATATTCACCAGATGCGTTTTGATGGCCCCAAGGATGGAATCGAATACTACGCGCTGGCGACGACGGGCGGACATCTGTCGGCGGACTTTCCCGGCGCCGGATACTTGCATCACTTGAACGTCGTGACCGTTCGTAAAAGCGGGATCTCCGTTTCTGCGCTTCCCATCGGTTCGGTCATCGACCCGAAAGATTTTACGGAAGAATTCTTGGCCGAAATGGGCAAGGCGCAACGAATTCGTCCTGAGCAAACGGATCACCAAATTTTGCTGGACGTCGATGGCTCGGCTTCGGGTACGTTGGAATTCACAATCAAGAATCCCGCGTCCAACCCCGTGGATGTGACCGTGTCACTTGATCAGCCAGGTGGTGATTGGAAAACAACGCTTGACCACGATCACTTCACTGTTGCTGCGGGGCAGTCAAAGTTGGTCGAACTCGAATTACGTCGGTTGCCGGATCCGAAGTCCGATTTGGTGATCCCACGACTTCGATTGGACTTGGACTATGTCGGGGAATCCGCACGGATCGCATTGCCGCCGGTGTTCACGCCCATTGCGATCGGTTTGTCGGCTGTCCCGGCGGACTACTTTGCGGACCAACCCAACCGTTGTTTGAATATGACAACGGAACGTGACGCCGTGCGAATCGAATCTTCTGATCTGAAGCTGGGCGATGGCCCTTTTACGTTAGAAGCGTGGGTCAATCCTTCGCAGTTGGCTGGCATGCGTGGCGTGGTCGCAAAAACTGAAAGCAGTGAGTTTGCAATCTTCATGGATGAAGGCGTGCCGCAATTCGATGTACATTTGAATGGCAAGTATGTTTCAGCGAAGGCGACCGGGTTATTGTCGGTAGGCCAGTGGACTCATTTGGCCGGGGTTTTCGACGGTACAACGGTACGGCTCTACGTCAACGGAAACTTGGCCGGTTCAACGCCCGGTCAAGGCACACGCAAGCGAAACCGTTTGCCGCTCTACATCGGTGCAGACACGAACCCCAATGGGGGCGCGACTCGCAGTTTTCTTGGGAAAATTGACGAAGTCCGCATCACCGAGGGAGCTGACTATGCGGACGCCTTTTCGCCCGTTCGCCGTTTGACGGTCTCGGCGAAGACGAAACTAATGCTCCACCTGGATCGCACCATCGGCCCTTTTGTGCTCGATCAGAGCTCGTCAGCGACGATGGGGCTGTTGGGTGAATCAGGGCAACTCGTCGCCGCTGACTGACCTTTTATCCAGTCTTGCTTGTATGCGGCTATGATTCCTGTTGATCCAACTTTCAAGCTGCTAAACTCTTCCACTCCTGTTCCCCCCCATCAACTCTAGATACCGAGGATGATCGCGCATGCTTCGCTCTCTCTTTACCGCGTCCACCGTTTTCTCCATTGCGTTTCTGACCGTACCACAGCTTTCAGCCCAAGAAGTAAAGGCTCACGCTGATCATGCCGAGGGTGCTCACGCGGCGATGCCTAACCTTGGAATTGCGGTCGTGGTGCCGACAAAGGAAAACAAAGTTCGGGGCGTGATTCGCCTTTCCCAAACCGGCGATCACCTTCACGTGGTCGGCAAAATTCGCAACTTGTCACCGGGCGAACATGGGTTTCACATTCATGAATTTGGTGACCTACGTAATATGGAAGACGGCACCAGCGCCGGCGGTCACTTCAACCCCAGCGGTGCCCCGCATGGCGCGCCCGATCACGGTCACGTCGGTGACCTTGGAAACATCACCGCCGATGGCGAAGGCGTTGCGAGTATCGACATTACCGTAAAGAACACCCAACTGCACTTTGTGCTCGGTCGTGCCTTTGTGATTCACGCGGACAAGGACGACTTGACCAGTCAGCCCAGCGGTGCGGCCGGTCCTCGCGTGGGACTCGGAATCATCGGAGTCGGCAATCCCGAATTCAAGTACGCACCAAAAGAATAAGACGCCGCACATTGCTTAGCGGATATACGTTTTCAACAATTGCAGCGTCGCTTGAATCGATTCGAGCGACGCTGTTTCGTTGGCGGTGTGATAGCCGGTCGTTGGGACTTGCAAAGTCGTTCCGGTGATGCGCCCTTCGGTAGCACCGATCAGTCGGCCTAGTTCTGTGCGGCCGAACGAGAGGGGCTTCTCGCGAGATCGGTTCAGCATTTCGACGTACTTGTCTTTGTAGGTGTATTCGATTCCCAGCGTTTTGCAGCGTGATTCCAGTTCTTGTGTCACGTTGGACGCGAACGTCGACGTCGCATCTCGCGTACGTAGCACGACATGCTGGGCCAATGCATCTTGTTCGCTGGAATAGGGGCTGGTGTCCAAAACGATCATCCGATCGGTGGCGATGTCATGTCGTTGAAACCATGCAAGCGCGTGCTGCCAACTTCGTCCCGCTTCTTCGCCGGCAGTGAACAACGCTGTGCCTTGAAAGCCGCATCGAAATAGATAGACCAGCATGGCAACGGACAAAACATTGTCCAGCTGGGCACGCACGAAGCCACTCGAAACCGTCAATCGGTCCAAAAAGGAAACGGGCGTTCCAGGTTGCAAGAAGTCGAGCCCCGAGACTTCAAAGATCAGGTTTCGTCGCTTCGGACAGATGAAGGATCGGTTGATCGTGCCCTGGCCCAGGTAGCTTCCCGCGTACGGGGTGTGAGCTTGAACGCGTTGGCCGTGGAACCGATCGGCGATCAATTCCATCGTTTGTTCCGATACGCTGTCGCCGGTCATTTCGCTGCGATTGGCAATGATAAACGCGGCATATTGGAATTCATTGGGTCCGGTGCAAATCAGTCCGTGCCGATCGACGTGAGCCGACAAAATCTGGCCCTTGGGGGCTTTTCCACGAGCAACCAACAGTCCGTGGTACCGAGTCACCTCGATCGGCAGTTCGTCGAGTTCGCGACGGAGCACGCGAAAGAAAGCGTCCTCGCTGCCAATCACCGACGGTTCACGAACCAATCCGCGCAACAGGATAAGAAACTCATCAAGGTCGCCGGCAAGATCGATGCTGTTTTTCATAGTTAAATCCTTGCCATTACCTTTAGGTGACGAAGTCCGCCGGCTCAATCCCGATTCCCTAAAACACGTCGTGCCCCGCCACAAAACGATCGTGTAGGCGTCGATAGGGCCCCTCAGCACGCAGCATTTCGGCGTGCTGGCCTCGTTCTACGACGCGACCGTTGGACAATACCAGGATTTGGTCGGCCGCCCGAATCGTGCTCAAACGATGGGCGATCACCAAGCTGGTTCGGTTTTGAAGCAATCGCGATAATGCCGCTTGAATTCGCACCTCCGTCAAGCTGTCCACGGCGCTGGTGGCCTCATCAAGAATCAAGACGCGCGGATCAGCCACCAATGCTCTAGCAAAACAAATCAATTGTCTTTGGCCCAGCGAGACCCGCCCGCCACGTGATCCGGCCTGGGTGTGTAGCCCTTCGGGCAAGTCATCGATCAACCAACTGCAATCCAGTGATTCAAGAGCAGCGATCGCATCCGACTCGGTCGCGCCGCTGCGGCCGGCCACGATGTTATCCAGCACCGTGCCGCTAAACAGATAGTTCTGTTGGGGAACGACCGATACGGCGCGGGCGATCGATGCGGTGGTGATCTCACGCAAGTTTTGGTCGTCAATACAAATCGTTCCCTGGTCGGGAAGATAAAACCGAGCTACCAAAGACGCCAGTGTCGACTTGCCGCTGCCGGTCTCGCCAACCAACGCCACCATCGAACCCGCGGGGACGTGCAACGAAACGTCGATCAAGACCGGACGCGCGGGTTCGTATGCGAACGTTACTTCGCTGAGTTCAAGTTTGCCGAGGATCGGTTCGGCGAACGGTTTGGCATCGGGAAGGTCCGTCCAAAGCGGCTCGGTGTCCAGCAATGCAAACACCCGCTCGGCACCCGCCATGGCGGTCAGTGCTTGGTTGTATTGATTGCCAAGCACTTGAATGGGGCTGAAGAATAGTCCTGCTAGGAACCAAAACTGAATGAGGTCGCCGACCGGCATGGGATCATTGGCGATGATCGCCCGATAGGCCCCCACGATAAGGACCAGCCCCAGCGAAACTTGGCCTGTCAATTCAAGCAGCGGCATCATTCGGCCACCCTCGCGCGTACTTCTCATGTTGTATTCGGCGTGGTCAACGGTCAGCTGGCGAAACAATTCGGCATTGGTTTCTTCGCGAGCAAGTGCCTGGGTCACTCGGATTACCGAGACCGACTCGGCGATCGTTGCCGTCACGCGGCTAAAGCTCTCTTGGACGTCGCGGTACGCTTGGCTCAAGCGACCTCGCATGACCTTACCGATCAGCCAAAGTATCGGACTCATCGCCAACACGACCACAAGCAGCGGCAGGTCATAGCATCCCATCACGATCGCCGCGATGATCATTTGGCCGCCTTGAACCATACTGACAAACAACACGTCTTGGACACCGGTACGAACGGAATCGCAATCACTGGTGATCCTGCTGATCACGCGACCGGTTTTCGTTTTCGTGTAGAACGACATCGGCATCGTTTGCAGATGTTCGTACACGCGTCCACGCAGGTCGTGAATGATCGCCTCGCCCAGTTCAAGTGCCATTCGTTGCCGATAAACCAGCGTCAACTGAGTCCAGGCGGCTAACGCCAACACGCCCAGCGAAGCAAACGCGATGGAGGCGAACGGGGCCCGGCCAGAAACGGGGCCGTTGATCACGGCGCCGATGGACCATGCTAGGGCTGGCAATTGGCAAGCACGAAGCAACACGAGTCCGGTCAATGCGTTTCGTTTGCGCGAATACGGACGCATCAGCGTCCACAGTCGACGAATCAACGCCATCGAAAGCGGGCGGCGCCGTGCCTCGGCATCCGGATCGCGGATCACCTTGACCATTGCGGGGAAAGCGTTCGAGGAGTTCATGGCTGCGACTCCGATGACGATTGGCTGAGCACGACGTCGCGGTAGTGGCCGGCTTCGTCGATCAGCTTTTCGTGGCTGCCTTCTTGCACGATCCTTCCATGATCAAGAATGATGATTCGGTCGGCGCCCCGCAGCGTGCTGATTCGATTGGCGACCGTCAACGTGGTCCGTCCGACGCTTGCCGCGTTCATTGCCGACACGATCTCGTGTTCGGTTTCCGGGTCGATCGCCGAGACCGGATCGTCAAGCAACAGAATCGCCGGATCGGTCAGCAACGCCCTCGCGAGCGCCAATCTTTGCCGTTGTCCGCCCGATAGCGACATCCCAAATTCGCCCAACATCGTGTCGTAACCCATCGGCGATGCTTCGATGAACTCGTGCGCCGCCGCCAATCGCGCAGCCATACGAACTTGCTCTCGCGAAGCATTCGGGAATCCAAAGGCGATGTTGGCGCCGATCGTGTTGCTTAACAACAGCGGTTCTTGCAACACCAGGCCGACGCTGCGGCGTAGCGTTGGTAGGTCCCAGCGGCGCACGTCGACGCCGTCCACTTCGATCGTTCCGCACTGCGGATCATAGAACCGGGGAATCAAGCTCAGCAGTGTCGATTTACCCTGCCCCACCGCACCCATGATCGCAATCTTCTCGCCCGGGCGCACTTTTAGAACGATGTCCGACAACACTGGCGAACCATCTCCGTATTGGAACCAGACGCCTTGAAACCGGATCTCGCCGCGAACGGTTTCGGGTACCCATGGATCATCGGGCGGTACGACTTCCTCTGCCGCGTCAAGCACTTCGAAAACGCGCCGGGCACCGGTCAGCGACTGTTGAACGGTACCGACCAAGCCCGACAGGTTACCGACTTGGTTGCTGAATTGTTGCAGCAGTCCCGCGAAGACGATCAACCCGCTGCCCAGCGACAATCGATCGATCGAAGTCAAGTATCCGCCGTACATCAACAGAACGACTAAGTTGATTTGAGTCAGAAATTGAATCGACGGACCGAATCGGCTGACCTTTACGAATACTGCTTGTTGTTGAGTCTGAACGAGATCGTTGGCTTCCTTGAACCGCGCGATCTCTGCGGATTGGCGACCGAGTGATTTGATCACGGTGACACCATCGACGGATTCGGATACTCGCAAGACCAGTGCGTCAAACAAATGGCGGGTTTGGTCATACATCGGCCGCACGGCTTGCGAAAACCGAATGCTGGTCCACCACACGATCGGTGTCGTCATCAGACAAACAATCGTCAAACCGATATCGATTCGTAACATGAAGAACAGATACACGACCAGCGACATCACCAAGATCGACAACTGAATCAAAACGCCATCGATGAACGTTCGCGTCGATTGGACGTCGCCGGTCACGCGATTGATGATGGTGCCGGCAGGTTGGTCGTTATAAAACCGCAGACTTAGCCGTTGCAGTTTCGCGTAAACGTCGGCTCGAAGATCAACGACGATTTTGCGATGGACCAGAGTCCCAGAAACGAGCGCATACGAATAGTTCAACGCCGCGCGGACCACTGCGATCAAGATCATCGATCCGGACAAGGCGATCACCTGCGTCATCGCAGGCCAGGATTCGGGAAAGCGAATGCCAAAGGGAAGTGTCGGCATCGACGGGGTGTCGCCTGCATGAAAGCGGATCACATCGATTGCAAGCCCACCGATTTGGACCAACATCACGGCGAGTGCCATCAGAACCGCCTGTAAAACCAACATCGCGGCGCACCAACCACGGTAGCCCCAAGCCAATCGCAGCAATCGCATGACGACGGCCGAGTTAGAAAGGTCCCCGTCCGGTGACCATCGAAGGCTAGATTCAGGCGTAGAAATCGTTTCAGTCTCGTCCGGGAAACTTCAACAAGCGAGGTTCATCGTCATCATCCGCTTGGTCTTCGTCGACTTTGCCTTTGTTGACGTTGTCTTGATCAGCAAGAAACGAGAGCCTACTCGCCCTCAATGCAAGATCGTCTTCTTCCTCGTCATCGTCCGCCATGCTGTCGAGCAACTCGCCGATCGATCCGAATGCTTCCAGTTGTTCTAGAAGGTCCGGGTCGATGACACCGGCACGGATTTCGCCGATGGGGTCCTGTTCATAATCGTGGCCGATCTTCCAATTGATTTTGTGCCGGCGCGACAGTTCGCAAAGGACGTCGGTCATGGTCAAAACGTTGCCATCGGGAAGTCCCTCGGCATTCGTATCATCGCTTGGGGGCGGATCGGCAAAGAAGTTCGGTTTGCTGGCACCCGCCAACCGGCCGTCCGACTTTTGATTCAAAATGACCGGTTCACAACTCAGCCACGTGAATCCGCTGCTCAAAATGCTTGCGTCCTGCTTGATCTCGAACGCCTGGGCCGGATGCATCGCCTCGGTCGAACAGTACTGAATCGTAAATCCCATGACCGTTTCCCGCGTGTGTCGATCGTCTTGTGTCGCATCGATACGTTCGAGACGGCAGCCTTATTTTATAGCGTCACTGGCAAGACGCGGAAGGAACGGTTCGTATTGCCAACAAGGAAAAACCACAGACGACCCTACTGCGGTAATGAACGGCCGTGTGAATCAGTCGGGCGTTTGAGCTTGGAATTTCTTGCTTTTCAAGATTTCGGCGAAAAACGATTCTGGCAGCGACACAGTAAGTTCGGTTCCTTCATCAGCGACCGTCACTCCATCACAGCCAGATCTTGAAGAAATCCATCGGGTAACGGCTTCCTGCGTCCGCTCCATCGCGGCCAGATCCGGGGTCTCGAGTTTCAAGCTGGCGTCAAGCTTCGGCGTTAATCGCATCGATAGAGTCATTCGTATGACATCGACCATTGTTTGCTTCGGGTTCAGGTCCACACCCCAGCGACCGGGCAGCGTATCTGGCCACAGTGCAACCAAGTTTCCGCGAGTCGCATCGCTAATCGAAATGACGGCGCGATGAGGAAACACATCGGCGCTGGTTAGCGGTGATGACAGGTCCCCACGTCCGGCCGGTCGCGGCTGCATCACGCGCCCAATCGTCTCAGCGGTCCCGATCAAAACCGACTTGTGATCTGTCTGAACACGCACGAGCATTTTCCACGGTGATGAATCCAGGACAGATTCAATCGAACTGGCAAGCCGACTCGCCGCGGCAGGAGACGATGTCGGAATCATCACCAGCGGTGCGCCCTCAAGATACATTCGTGGTGATGCAGCGACGAACGCCCGGTTGCCACCTTCGGTGACAATTTTTTTGGCGATCCGCCGAATGGTTTCAAACCATGGAGATTTCAATATCGGACTTTCATCGCCGAGCTCGCCGATCCAAAGCGAAACGCTTTCCAAATCTAGTTCCTTGATCCCAAGCTCCATCAAGATGCATGACGACGATTCCAAATAGGGCGTCATAGCGTGAGGTCTGACACCGGTGGGGGCTACATCGTTGATCAGGACCGGCGGTATTTCGACATGAAGCACCGATTGACTCATGGCTTCTACCGGGGAAAACAGAAGCAACGCAAGTATCGAACCGAGCAAACGAAACGAAATCATGATTTTCCTTTCAAGACAAGTTGAACCGTCAAGTCAACGTCGTTGCCGCTGGTGCTAGCCCTCGTCAACGTGGCGTGTTCGGCATCGGTACGTTGGTACACGAACGGTCCACTCGCGATCGGGTCGTCCCAAGCCGGAACCGGCGAAAGTTTTTCTAGCGTCGCCGGAAGTTCGCCCGTTTGGTCCGCGTGCATTCGAATTGCTTCGATGGTCATCAACCAAGACCGATGCTGGTATGCTCGCAAGTTGTATAGATACTGTTGAAACGACGGCGTCAGCTCACGAGCTACACGGACAGCCAAGTCACGCGATTCGGAATCATCGGCCAGCATCCAGCGCTGGGATTGAGACGCGGCGAACACGTCGGGTGGGAGCGTCTGCCATGCTTCCCATTGGTCTCGGAAGCGACGCAAACGAAGGCTCGTCCAACGTAACACCGCTTCGCAATCCGAAAGTTCACCCGCACGGTTTTTCCAAACGTCTGTGGATTGCAGCCCATCCCGAGACGGTTCCGCCATCATCGCGACGTACATTCCCATCATCAGCATTGCAGCGCGATGATCATCGTCTGGTGAAGACGTCGTTCCGACGAGGACGCCGTGTGCTTGGTCCGCCAAATCGAGAAGTTGCGAAGCTGCCGCGTCTTGACCGATTGTTGGTGACGACATGTCGGGCGCACCGGGTAACATTTTTGTCAGCAGCGTCGATTCGAACTCGATCGCCTGACGTACTTCGAACAGTCTTTCGCTGGGCAGCGCCGCCAGCGCCCAATAGACGTTGGGGAAGTCGGGCTGCACCACGGCGGCCTCGACGACTTGCAGCATTCTTTCGGCGATCGCGATTCCAATCAGTCGCCCGACCAAAAATGGCGTGCTTTGCGACGCGACTTCCGACAATCTGAATCCGATGCGCACGGTTTCGATCGCTTCGTCGTAGCGATGTTCCAATATTGCCAGCCGAGCTTTTAGTTCCAAGATCCGGCAAAGCATCCGCATGTCTTGAAATTCAGGCAACAGAAGCCCGATCGTCTCGTTCACCGACAACGCTTCGACGCCAAGGTCGTAATGAATCTTCATCGCATTCTCGATTCGCATCAATTCGTTGATCGATGTATTGAATCGGTCGAGCGAGCGATGCACGTCGTCGACGGGAAGCTGGTCGAGCGGCAGTTCATTCCATTGAAAATGCTGCTCATATTCGTTCGGTTCGTCGTCCGCGGCGTTCGCAACCGCGGAATGCATCAGGATCAACGCCCGCAAAACACCCGGCATTGGATCGCGGTCCTGGCGATGTTCGGCAGCAGGCCAAAAGCGATAGCGAAGCATGGGATCGGGGGCAGCCATCGGTGCGATCGAGACGGTTCGCGGCGCCGCGCCGTCGTCGGCCCAGGTCATCGGCGCCGTAGACGCCAATGCCACGATCCAAAACGACCCGATGGCTCGTAACGAAAAGACGTTTTTCATCGTCGGGTCTCCAATGCGTGGGTCATTGTATGCAAGTCGCGAACGGATAGCGTCGACGGTTGTGCGGCGGAGTCGCTGTGCTGGCTTCGCGAAGCCTGCTGAAACCCAGTCCAACGGTCCATCATCGGAAGGCTGCCGTCTTCGTTGATTTCAATCGACCGATGAAAGGCGACAAGCATGTCGTCGGGCAACGAGGGGTCGACGAAGACGCGAGTTGGTTTCATCGGAAGAGGGTTTTGGCGGGCTCGGGCAGCAATCCCGATCGTTGGTTCCTGCTTAGACGTCGCCTTCGGCAATGCAACGTTGGTCAAGTGTCTCAATTCGCGTCGCAGTTGAATCGTCCAGTAACCGAGCGGACCGGCGGTGCAAGCGACCAAAGACGCGGCAATCATCCAACCGCGAATCGGAAAACTGCGACGCTCGTGACTGACTTCACGCTGCGCGGTCGCGTAACCGATTCGAAACATCGTTTCGTTTGGTGACTCGATAGGCGTCGGTTGCAATCGTCGCAGATTCTCGACCCACGTCTGGTTGTCGTTGTCGTTCATGATGATCTCTCGGAATGGGATACTTCCGTAGCCAGGTCGGGCGGGGCAAGTTGTTGTCGCAGCGAATCAATGCCTTGGGTGAACTGGCGATGGGCGCTGGACCGCGAAATTTGAAGTACCTCGGCGATGGCATCGAAAGTCATTTCGCCCCAAACGTGCATCACGATCACCTCGCGAGTTGGCGAGTTTAAGTGCATCAATCGTTGTGTCACTTCGTCGGCGTCGATGCCGGCAGCGACGTCCGTTTGAAACCAGTCGCATTTCGCGAGCATGGACTCGCGATTCTTTCGGCGACCACCCGATCGGTGCCAACTCAGAATCTGGTTCCGTACGACGCGTACCATCCAAGCGAACGGATCGTCGGGCAACTTTGGTTGCAACGCCAAGGCGATGAACGCTTCCTGCACCGCATCGTCGGCAAGTGACACACCGCGAGCATCACCCATCGACCGCGCTATCAGCAGCAAACGGCTCGCGTGATCGTTCCAAAGTTGCGATAGATCTGCCGCGTCGATCACGTTCGATGCGTCTCCAGTCACGCGTGCCGAGTTTCCGCATGGTCGCCCATGGCTTCACTGTTCCGTCCCAATCAAGGTCGTCACATTCAAGGATGCCGTCGAGCGATCGACATCCCAGCGTATTTCCGAAAAAGCTGGAAAAGGAAAAGGCCGCCGCGGCGATCGCCTCGCTAGCACGCGAATACGATCAACGCAGGGAGTTCGGGATCGCTACGGGTCGGGCGACTGACCAACCACTTGCAAGAGCTTATCTAAATCGGCAATTAACTCACGCATGGTTTGTTGTCGACGGGACGGCTGCTTGCTAGTCGCTTTGGCAAAAATATCATCGGCCAATTCCGGGATCCCTCGCGTCGGGGATCGCTCGCTCGGAGGTGTCGGTTGACGCGAACAGATGTTGTCGAACGTTTCGTCGCGATCGGCCCCTCGAAATGGTTCCGCAATCGCCATCGCTTCGTACAGGCAAATTCCCACGGAAAAAATGTCGCTGCGATCGTCGATGTCGCGGTTTCCGATTTGCTCGGGCGACATGTAGGTCGGGGTCCCGACCATTTTCTCGGCCGGTGTCAACGGCGGCAGATCGTAGTCGCCCGTTTGGTGGACGACGCTGTCGTCCGAAGCCGAGTCGCGAATCACGTTGCGACGCTGGCCTTCGGGCTCGGTCATGAACGGCATCGATTCGCCCCAAACCTTTGCCGTGCCCCAATCCAGCAATGTGACTTCACCAAAATTTCCAACCCAAATATTTTCAGGCTTTACGTCACGGTGAATCACGCCGCTTACATGCGCCGAGGCGAGCGTTTGGCAAACGTCTTGAATGATCTCGATCCGTCGATACAGCGGAAAAGCCCGCAACACTTCCTCGTCGCCCTTTGCGATGGACCGCAGTACGTTGAAGAAATTTTCGCCCGAAATCCGCTTCATCGTGTAGTAGATGCCGCACTCGTCGTCTTCACCGATTTCGTACACCGGCACCGTACCGGGGTGTTGCAATTGGGCCGTGACGCGTGCTTCGCGAAGCAGTCGCCGGCGAAACGTGCGATCCAGACGATGCTCGGGCAACAACATCTTGATCGCAACCGTCCGTCCGACGATCAGATCAAACCCCGAATAGAGAAGTCCATTGCCGCCGCGAGCCATTTCCTTCCGATCGGCGTATCGATCGAGGCCCGTTGGCAACGGCGAAGGAAGCTGGATGTCGGTGCTGGAGATGGAAAGCATGATGAATTATCTCGATCCTCCTGAGGTCATTTGCAATCGTGTAACTCGAACAAGCGTCGCAACAGAAAGGACTGTGACGTCTCCGTCTGCTCCGCCACACGTTGCATTCCCATCGTCATCGTGTCCCGCGTCAAGATGCCCCACGGGGATCAAGACGCTTGAATACTTCCTTTAGTTATACCCGTATCGTACGGGTAAACGTATCGGTCATTCACAAACCCGCACCGTCGGTCGGCAGACGGCGCAACGGTCACTACGGAACTCCCTTCTTTCGCGGCATTTTCAGCGTGGTCGGCTGTTCCGGTACATGTTAGTTCAGCAGCGGCGTTTTCAATGGATCGCCGTTGTTTTCACGGTCCAACGGCGGCACATCGGCGCCCCAACCAGATCGCTAGGGGCGTGAACCTGGTGAAGACCAACCCATCGAGCAGCAAAACCACCACCAGCGAAAGCCCGAATAGCGGTAAGTAGATCGTCAGTCCGATGACTGCTAACCCCAGTCCGATGCAGCGTCCGCGACTGATGCGATCGGTGATCCTGCCGTGTCGAGAAATCGACGCGGGCGGCGAGAGCCCAAACGAATCGCGCCGACGCCACCAAAGGACGATCCCCGTAACCGACAGAATCAACAGCATTCCGGTCACGGCCGATGCGATCAATTGATTGGCAAGGCCGAATCGTTGTCCTTCGTGCAGGGCAATTCCTTGACCAACGACACGATCAACCCAATGCCTGTCCGCAAACGTTTCGACACCGACCGGCTCTTGCGATTCGGCATCATATCGCAACGTCTGCTGGTGCGGCCGATTCGCGGTTTCCGATTTGATTGTCCAAATCGAACCGCCGTTGCTGGGCGGTGCAAGGGTGATGGGCGGCAACCAATTCAATGACTGTGCAAACGGGGCCACGCGATCGATTTGCGATAAATGGAATGTGGATGGATCGGGTATAGGGCTTCTCCAAGGCGGAGAACCCGATCGGGCCGGACGTTTCTCCTCGTGATTGGCATGTTCGCCCTTCGGTGATCCGTTGTCCCAATGCGAACTGGCGTGCGTCGTACCCGTCACCTTGCGGATCGACTTAAAATAGTCGCCCCAGAAAAGTGACCAAGGCAACCCGGTTGCGACTAAGAACACAATCAGTCCGGACGCCCACAGACCGCCAACGCTGTGGATGTCTTTCCAAAACGATTTCCCCTTGGCGTTCCATCGTGGATAGACCACTCCGGCAAGCTGGAACTTGCGCGGCAACCATAGCACCAGTCCTGTCAACACCATCACGATCGTCCAGCTTGCCGCAAGTTCGACCAGATACGAGCCTCGCTTTCCCAGCAAGAGTTCACCGTGAATGCGCCGCACGACACGGACGAACCGCTGATCCTCTTCGACGGTTCCCAAGACCGATCCGTCGATGGGGTGGACAAAAATTCGCAATCGATCACCTCCGCGATCGACGATCACTCGTGTAGCCGATGTCGTAGGGTCGGAGTCATCGAAGGCGTGGGGGCGTTCTGCCAAAACGAATCGACCGCCATCCACGCTCGCGACGGCAGATTCAACTTGACGCATCAGCGATATGGGCGATCGTCCGTCCACGGGCAATTGGTCGTAGTGTCTTTCTTGCCACGCCTCGATCTGAGGCCGATACAGGTAAATGGTTCCGCTGATCGATAGCACGATCACGAACGGAATGCAAAACACTCCTGCGTAAAAATGCCAGCGCCAAACCGACGCATAGTCGGGCCATTGCCGACGACCACTTGGTTTCGATTGGGTAGAGGGTGAATCGTTCATGGTGCGAAACCCTGAATCACTTCGTGACCGTTGGCGCTGTGCAAGTCACGATGCAGTTCGGTATCCGTGCTGTCGCTTAGGAAGTGGACCGATCCGTCGGCAAACAGCAATAGTGCGCCACCGGTGTGATAGCTGCGTGGCGCGAAGTATCCGGTCCAATGCGTGACAATGTCGGGCGTGGGACTGTTAGGTGACAGGTAGCCGTTGGTCATCGAGTTGATTGCGCCCGTAAATGCCCAGCTCATTCCCCGGCCACGAATCGCGGGGCTCGATCCACCACGCCAATTCGAAAACGTGTTCCAAATCGCGGCGACGTCGGGGTTTTCGATCAACCCGTCGGCGTTCAAATACGCCGCCCAAACGCCGCCCGCCGACATGCCCTGCTTCGTTTGCAATGCCGGGCTGACACCCGATGACCCGTTCAACGTCATGGTGTACGGTCTTCGCGGAAGTTGACCGGTTGGCAATGTTTGGTCGCCGCCTTCGCTGCGTACTGTCTCGCTCATGATCACCGTATTGGAAAGGCCGTCGAGAACGTGATTGAACTTGACGCCGTGCGGCGAGAAAAACATGCCGTCCGTCTTCCAACGGAAATCATAGTTTTGTTTTCGGTTGCTGCCGAAACTGGCCAGGTAGTTGTTTCCACCGTACGTGTAATCGTTGCCCGACACCGTGACGGTTGTTGTTGCCGCCGCGGGATCGCTGGGGCATAGATAAGTTCCTACTGCATTCGCAAACGCCGCGGCGTTTGCGGGATGCGGTACTTTTCCGGCCCAATTGCCGCTGAACGCAGGCACGTTGAAGCTGAGTTGGTCGTTCAACCCAGACTGCTCGATGTACGGCAGGATGCGGGCTTGAACCGAAAAGTCTGCATCAAGCGTTCCGGCCGGAGGAAGTGTCTTGAAGGCAGATTCATAGTTGTGAAGCGCCAGCCCAATCTGTTTGAAGTTGTTACTGCAACTCATTCGCCGCGCTGACTCGCGCGCCGCTTGGACGGCGGGAAGCAACATTCCGACGAGGACGCCGATGATAGCGATCACGACCAGCAACTCCACCAACGTGAATCCGAACGAGCGACGGTGACCGGATGGAAGTGGTTTGTGGATAGGAGAAATCCTTGGATAGTTCATATCAAATTGCAATCAAGCGAAAGGTATTTTTGGATCGATAGGCATCGCTTGCGCAGCCCGATACGCGGCGCATCCGCATCCATCGAAAAACGAAGGTGCTGATCCGCGGCGATACGCCAGCATCGGCTGTCGAGCAATCGTGATATTCACGACCAACCCTCCTGCACAACGCTAGCACCGCGTCGGGGTGTTCAAACGAAATAATGAGAAAGCAGCGATTGCTCGCCGCCCATCAAGAAGGGGTGCTAGGGCACCGGCGGATCTGGATGATCAACGCGACCGAGCAAAAAGTGGTCCTGAAAAACGATTCGGTCGACGATGGCCGTGCCAGGATCCATCGACAACGATTTCACTTCGATCAGCGCCGTCGACAACAACGTCCACAACGATTTTAAGCCGCGGCATTCCGCAGCCTTCCAAATCAAAACCACCGAAGTACCGATGGTCGAATCATCGGCGACGGAATCTTTCGTGGGCTTGGGAGTGGGTTTCTTAGCACAACAACAGCACGAAGACACTTTGCCGTCATCGTTCGTCGCAGAAATCGTACACGCCAAGACAGAATCTGCGTCGGCGACCCGTTTCACCAAAAAACGAGGCGGTTTGACCGCGTTTTTCGCCGCCCATCGCAACTTTTCGCGATCGCTATGGCAACAACATTTGTCCCAGCAATATTCAGCCGTCGAGCAACCGCACGGACAATCTTCACACGGAAAACGTTCTTCGGTCTTGGATGCACTTTGGCGATCGAATCGCCCCATCGAAGGCACGCCAAATAGCGTAGCGACCATCACTGCCAACATCGTCCATCCGATGCAGCTGCGATGGGTTCGTTTGCCGACAAACAACTTGGGAAGGGTCACGCCGATTGAAACACGGGGAAAGTCGGAGAATACTCGAGGACTGTACGTTCTTCATTTTCGCCGGATCCCGTTGTTTCGGCAATTGCTGGCAGCCCCAAAGGTCAATTCGCCGCAGCTCACTTGGATCGATCGCTGGCATCGCCGACCGGTGTCGGAAAAACCACCATGCGAGGTGAAAACACCGCCCCGTGTGATGGACCGTCGTCGTCGACCCTGCTCAATCGCGTGTTTGGGAACGATCGCGGGTTTGGCACGGTGTCTGCGTACGTTGATGAATCGGAACGGTAAATTCGATTTCATCCTCGATCTTTTTGCGAAACATGCGATCCAGACACAGTGGCTTCACCCTCGTCGAATTGCTCGTCGTCATCGCGATCATCGGAGTGATGGTGGGTCTGTTGCTTCCGGCCGTCCAAGCGGCACGTGAGGCGGCTCGGCGGATGCAATGCAGCAATCACTTGAAGCAAATCGCGTTGGCGTGCCACAACTATCAAAGTGCGTTCAAACGACTTCCACCTTCGGCGATTGTTGATCTGTCGGTCAATGCGACGGGCAACAACGGTTCGTGGGGCGTACACGGCCGAATTCTGCCGTTCTTGGAACAGGGCAACATTTATGAAACGGTCGACCTTTCGCTGGCTTGGGACGATCAACGCTTGATCGATGGGTTGAAAGTTCCCGTTTATGCATGCCCGAGTGATCCAGGAAGCGATCAAGTGCGAACGTTTTCAGACAACCGGCCGTCGCTCTATCCGACATGTTACGGATTCAATTTTGGTCGTTGGTTCGTTTTCGATCCGGCGACGGAGAAGTCGGGTGATGGCATGTTTGCGCCAAACAAGTTCTTTGATTTCCGTGACTGTTTGGACGGCACCAGTCATACGTTGCTGACATCGGAAGTCAAAGCGTGGACGCCCTATCAACGTAACGGTGGCCCATCATCGACTTCGCTGCCCGAAACGACCGCCGAAGCCGAGATGGTCGTCGCCAGCGGAGCCCAGTTCAAAGACACCGGGCACACCGAATGGCCGGACGGTCGAGTCCACCACACCGGGTTCACGGTCACGCTTCCGCCTAACGCAAATGTTGCCTTCACGATCGCCGGGCAAACGTATCCGCAAACGGATTTCAATTCGTGGCAAGAAGGCAAAGACGGATCCGCGGGAAATCCGACTTATGCGGCTATCACTTCACGCAGCCATCACGTCGGGCTCGTCAACACCGCTAAGCTGGATGGCAGCGTGTCGTCGATTACTGATTCAATCGACCGCACGATTTGGCACGCACTGGGGACTCGCAATGGGCATGAAGTGATCGAAGGCGATTGGTGATCCTCTATTTCTCTCGCTTCATCGCTTTTTGAAGCCCGTTGGATTCACCGTAAAGTGGCGAGTCGGAACCTCGACTGCCCGGAACCATCGGCGCGTCGTTCTGGGGAATCCACTTTCGATGTTCATCAAGGACTGAGGACATCGATGAATCGTTTGCAAGATTGTATTGCTCCAGTCGATCGCTTCGCCGGTCATAGAGTTCTTCCGATCCGTCGCGGTAACGGATGAAATGGTAGTCGGTGGAATGAACCGAATGGTTGCCAGGGCCGAATGTACAGATCGCTGGGTGCTGCCATGGCGATTGCACGTCTTCAAGCAATGGCCGCAGGCTATGTCCGTCCAGATTCTCTTGCTGCGGCAAGGCACATAAATCCAACAGCGTCGGATAGACATCGATCAGGCCGACGGGGGCATCGCAACGCGCGTTGTTTGCGATTCCAGGTCCAGCAACCAACAGGGGTACTCGCGTCGTCCGTTCCCACAGACTGCGTTTGGCCCACTTATTCTTTTCAGCCAAATGAAAACCGTGGTCGCTTAACAGCACGACGAGCGTATCGTCGCTGTGACCAGACTTTTGGACCGAATCCAGCACCATTCCCACCAAGTGATCGACGAACGATATCGATGCCAAGTAAGCACGTACCGCTTCTTTGTCCTCGCCATTTTCGATCATCCATTCGTTGCGTGGGGCCGTCATATTCTTGCTCAACTCGATCGCAATCGGCGGGACGTCGTCGAGATCACCTTCGGGGACGGTTGGCATCACCAGTTCGTCCATCGGATAAAGATCGAACCATTTCTTGGATGCATAGATGGGAACATGCGGCAGATAAAAACCAACGGCCATCACGAACGGTTGGTCTGCCTTGGCCAGTTCGGGAAACCGTTGGGCCGCCCATGATGCCGTGTGATAGTCACGCTGATCTTCGTCGGGAAAATCTACTTGTCCCCAATCCCACAGGGGATGGGATCCGGGCAAATCATAGTGCAGCTTTTTCGGCAGACCGCGAATCCCTTTTGAACGTTGGGCAAGATCGAACGACGGTTTGTCGGCGCTGGCGTGAAAAATCTTGCCCATCGTTTCGGTTCGATATCCCTGGCGACGGACGGACTGGAACAAAGTTTCGGCATTTCGAGTGACTTCCACATCGCGAAAGCCGGGCGTTAGGAAGTAGTGCCCGGTCGTGGACGGCAATTGGCCCAGCAACATGCTGATTCGCGACGGGTTGCAAATGGGGGCCTGGCAATGGGCGTTTGTGAACGTCACGCCACGTTTGGCGAGCGAATCGATATGAGGCGTTTGCACTTGTGGGTGCCCACCCAAACATCCGACCCAATCATTCAGGTCGTCGATCACAATCATCACGACATTCGGGCGTTCGGCGCCGATGTCCTGCTGCGCAATCGCTGTGTCGGTTGGCCCGTGGATGGCGCCGACCATGATAAGAAGGACGATGCGAAACATCGTGCGTTGAAATGACATGCGGGGCTCGATCCTGAAATCGCGGGAATGGCGGCGACTTTACGGACCTGAACGTCCCACCGACCATCGACAATGAATTTAGTCGACGTCCGCGCCGGATGCGCGCCCGAAGAGAATTCGGCCAGCGGTATTCTTCGGTGATTCCAGCGTTCAGCGACCCGGCATGGGCCTCGATGTCGATGCGACTTCGTGATACGTCGGCAGCTTGACGCCTCGCTTGGCCGCCTCGTACTGCATCGCTCGCTCGAAGAACGGGAACGGGAATGACGAGTTCCGCTTGATGGCGTAACGCTGAATCGCAACGACGAGCCGAGCGTCCAGGGCGCCGGATTTGACTTTTCCCAGCACGATCGCCAAGTACTCGCGTTGGTCTTGCTGGGTCGCGTGGAGTCGATTGATCAGTTGGTCAGAAAGCGTTGCGATCGGGTCGCGCGGAGTGACGGTCAGTGACGGCGAAACGATTTGGGCAGCCGCGTTTGTCGAGACACCAAAGGCTGTGGCGGCCGCGATCAGCATCAAAGCGACACGTATTGGCGAATGGCGTGTTGTGTTGGTTTTTGGCATCGAAACGGATTCCCAGAAGATTGTCGCCCAAGGCTCATAAAGTTGCTTGGACCTACCAATTCGGAGCCGCCGAGAGCAAGACGAGAACAAAATGTGGGGGATTGGGCAATTTGCGGAGACGATGACGCCGTCTTTTTATTCAGACTGGTCTGGTAGAGCCGATTGTGTGCACGGGACCGAATGGGAAGCCGAAACTACCAACGGGAGCGAGGTGTAAGTACCGCTTCAATGAACCAAACATCAATTGCCGCCCTCGGGCGGGCGTAAAATCGGAAGGATTCCGCAATGTATCGTTGGCTATGGATGGGGTCGATCGCGGCCTTGCTTGTCGGATCGACCGGTTGCCTGCACCACAACGTGCGAGGCGGCGGTGGCTGTCAATCGGGCGCATGTGGGTCGAGCGTCCAGTCGTGCGGCGGCGGCGAATGCGGCGGCTGTAACGAGTGTGGTAACAGCGGCCCGGTCGGCATGCTAAGCCGGCTCAAGAGTAAGCGTGCGGCCGATGCCTGTAACGGCAGCGGTTCGTGCAACTGTGGCAAAAGTGGATTGATCGGACACCTCGGCGGAATGGCCGGCGTCGGATGCTGTAACGGCGGATGTCGCACCGGGTGCCAAGCCGGACCGTTGGGATGGCAGCAAGGCGGTTTGGATTATAGTTCGCACCTGCAACCGGGCCTTTTGGGCCATCAAGCGGGCAACGCGCTGAATAGCCGCCCATTTACCCCGGGCCCGCCATCGGCTCAAGTTGCCTATCCTTACTATAGCGTTCGCGGCCCACGAGACTTCTTCGTGGACAACCCGCCAACGATCGGCCGCTAAGGGTCAAGTCAGGAATCGGGTTCTAAGTCGATCCGACGATTCGAGGAGAGGAATTCTGCTTGAAACGCAAGGAATGGCGCGAGCCAATCGGAGAGAACTCAGTCCAGAGATTGTAAAAGACACACAGCGGCCAGTCGGGAAATCCCGAACTGGTCGTTGTTCGTAGGGTAGCGCAAAGCCATTCACCAACCCGCATCGAGAGATCACCGTGGCATCTGACTTTCGCTTAAAAGAACAGCTTCCAAACTTGACCGACGAGATCGTGTCCACCTACACGGCGGAAGACTCGATCAACCACCTCGGTCACTGCGCGCTGCCATCCTACACCGGGGTCGTCGAGATCCTGCTGAACATCAAAGACATTCTGTATCCCGGTTACCGCCGCAAAGTCGGTTTGCATACGGGTAACATTCGCTACCACGTCGGCGGGCTGGTCGATACGTTGCATGACCAATTGACCACAGAGATCGCTCGGGCGTTGCGTCACGAGGATCGTGTGACGGCGAAGCACAACGACTGCGAAAGCGACATCGACTTCGAAGCCAAGGGGCAAACGATGGCGATCGAGTTGCTCAAACGAATTCCCAAGCTTCGCAAGACGCTTGCGACAGATGTCCAAGCCGCCTATGACGGCGACCCGGCATGCCAGACAACGGATGAAGTCGTCTTTTGCTATCCCGGTTTCGAAGCAATCACGATCTACCGAATCGCACACGAATTGGTGCAACTGGATGTGCCGTTCATTCCTCGCATGATGACCGAATGGGCGCATAAGGAAACGGGCATCGACATTCACCCCGGTGCAACCATTGGTGACTACTTCTTCATCGATCACGGTACCGGCGTCGTCATCGGCGAAACATGCGAGATCGGTGAGCACGTCAAACTATATCAGGGCGTCACCTTGGGCGCGCTCAGTTTTCCAACGGACAACGAAGGCGCGCTGATCCGTGGGCAAAAGCGGCATCCCACCATTGAAGATCACGTGGTCGTTTACGCGAACGCAACGATATTGGGTGGTCGTACGGTGGTTGGCCGCAATTCAGTGATCGGGTCAAGCGTCTGGATCACCAAAAGCGTTTCACCAAGCACGACGGTGGTGTTGGAAAAACCGCAATTGAAAGTTCGCGGTGCGTCGGCTGACAACGAAGTGCTCGAACACGATCTGAACTTCCAAATCTGACGATCGTCAAACGCACTTTTACAAGGCCGCATGCTTGGACATTCTGTTAAGCTTCGACCGGTTGGTTGTGGGAGGGCGAATCTTTTGGGGGGGTGACGAAAGCGTGCAAACGCGAAACCTGGACCGATTCAACCATGAACGTCAATCGGTGGTTCGGCTGAACTTCGCGACGAATGAAGTCTAGGATTGAAGTGCAAACGTCCTGTGTCGCCATCACCTCGATGCGTACCTGGGAAATCGCGACGATCGATTCGTTGTCAATTCCCTGCTTGCCGACTCCGCGACAATCCACCGATGTGTAACCCGTCGCACCCAGTCGAATGCATTCGGCCGTCAGCATCGCTTCGTTTTCCGGTGCGGTCATCATCGTGATGCGTTTGATCGAACACAGACCCTTTCGCCGCGCGGCGTGTTGGTGGCTTGCCAGGGGTTGGTGCTCGTCTAGTCCGACGACACGAAACGACAATCCGGCTTGGGTGAAGTCTTCTTCGACTTCGTGGAGTTTGTCCATAACGCTGTGGTCGACAAACTCGGTTTCCGATAAATCAAATTCTACGTTTCGTCGCTCCAGCAAACCCACGCTCTCGATGCGTCGTCGAATCGGAATCCAATTGCTGAAAACGGCTGACTTGTACGCCACAATCCGAACCGTTTCGCCGTCGTCGTCGGCGATCTCAATGTCGGGTTTAAACATCGATCGCAAAGGAACTCCATTGGACAAGTGGATGACCGCCTTGGTCGCGATTCCGATCCCAATTCCGATCAACAAGTCCGTGGCCAAAACGGCGACCAATGTGACGACGAACACGAGCAACTGTTCGCGCCCGGTTCGCCACACATTCATGAATTCGTTTGGGTGTGCCAAGCGAGAACCCGTGTAGATCAGCATCGCTGCCAACGCCGCCATCGGAATCCGGTGCAATACCATCGGGATCATCGCGACGCAAACCAACAAAAATATTCCGTGCCATAAATCGGCAAACCGTGTTCTGGCCCCGTTGTCGATGTTAGCCTTGCTGCGAACGATTTCTGAAATCATCGGCAATCCGCCGACCATCGATGCGCACAGGTTGCCGACACCGACGGCGATCACATCGCGGTCCATGTTGGTTTTGCGACGCCATGGGTCGATCAAGTCGACTGCTTTCGCTGACAGCAGCGATTCGAGGCTGCCGATCACAAAGAACATGAACACCCATGTCCAGGCTTTGGGTTGTCGAAGCGCCGAAAAATCAGGAGTAGTGATTTGGTCGAACATCCCGAAGACTCGATCGGGCATCGCAACCAGATACTGCTCACCCAACTGGTATTGGTGGTTTTGAAGCGTGTACGAGTGCGAGTGCATCAGGTCAAAGAGCATGCCCATCGGAACGGCGACCAGAAGGACGATCAGCGGCGACGGCAATACCTTTGCAATGGGAAAGCGTTTCCCCACGTTCGGCCAAAGAAACATGATCAAGATGCTGGCAACACCGATCGATGCGATCGCAGGATTCGCCTCGGCAACGTACGCCGGAATCTGTCGAAGCATTTCAAGCGGGCCACCCGATCCGACGACACCCAACGCGACCGGTATCTGTTTTGCGATGATGATCACGCCGATCGCCGCCAACATGCCATGGACTGCCGAGTTCGGAAAGAATTCTCCCAAAATGCCTGCGCGGAAAAAACCGAAGCAGACCTGCAGGGCCGCCGCGGCAACACCCACCGCCAAGGCAGATCGATAGGCTGTGACGTCGATCTCTGTCCAGCCGCCGGCCATTCCGTCGCCGCCAAACGCTTCGATGCAACCGACCGCAATCACGATCAAGCCGGCGGCAGGACCCTTGATCGTCAGTTCCGAATTGCTGATCAGCGTGGCAACAATCGAACCGACGATCGCGGTAAAGATCCCAGCGATCGGCGGATAACCGCTTGCAATCGAGATTCCCAAACAAAGAGGCAAAGCGATCAAAAATACCGAAAGGCCCGACACGAAGTCGTGCTTAAAGTATTTGATGAAACCTTCCGCGTTGCCCTTCGGAATCTCGCGATCATGTGTCATGGGTTGATTCACGGTTGAGTTGTCTTCAATCGGTCGAGTGTGATTGGTCGGGTGTGATTGGTCGGGTGTGATTGGTCGGGGGGATTCAAAATGACGGATTCGTTGGAGAAAGTTGGATCCGGGGCTCCTGCGTCGTCGGCGGCCGTCACGTGTTCGTGTACCACGCCGTTGACGGTGGTCATGGGGTTCAATTGACGTTGTTGCGATAGTTCATTGGCCGCGTGATAGCGTGATGCTACGCCGGGTTGAGGAACCAGGCCGCCACCGATAATCAACACACTAAGCATCACAACAGCAATTCGTTCGGACATCCGAGCATGCATCGGAATCAACGTCGTTTTCGCTTGTCCGGTAAAGATGCGGAAGTAGGCAAGCATGACGGAAATTCCGCACAATGCCGCTGCAATCACAACCATAGTTCCGACAATCGGGTACACCTCGACCGCACCGTCAATCAACAGCTCCATTCCGACGAAGCCGACGGTGAATGGAAACCCGATCGATGCTAGTCCGGTCAGCAAGAAGAAGCCAGCAAGAGTCGGCATCTGACGATTGAGTCCATGGAAATCGGCCAACGAAATCCGTGAAATTCTCGCTTCGATGCATCGAAGGGTGATTCCGAATCCGGTCAGCGACATCCCGACGGATAACCAAACGCAAAGGGCTCCCGTCAAGCCGATTGGCGTGACAATTTCTAAGCCTACCAAAACCAACGACGCTTGGCTTAGAAACAGGAAACAGAACATCCGCCGCGCTTCTTTTTGAATCAGCGACATGCCGCCCGCGTAAACTGCGGTGGTCAATGACAGCACCGCGATGCTTTGCAACGCCCATGCCGGGGCGATCGGTAGCACGAATCGCATCACCGCATAGGCGCCGGTCAGTGGTGTGACGAACAAGATTGCGGTGCCAAAAGTTGACTTCTCGAAAAGGTCAGTCATCCAAAGGTGAACGGGTGCAATTCCGCTTCGGATCAGTGCGGCGGCCGTCAGCAGGGCGCCTGGGATCAACACGTACTCAGACGACGAACCCGTGTACTGCAACATCGCCCAGCCGACGACAAGCAATCCAACGAATGCCGACATATGGAACACGAAGATGCGTGTGCAGCGTCGGCGTCGTCTCAATTCCAGATAGACCGGCACTGTGGCGGCGGTTAACAACGCGACCAGTGTCCACGATGCACGACAACTGAACGTCGCCAACAAGATGGATTCGGAAACCAAACACGACGTCAATGAAAACCGGGGAGCCTTGGTTCTTAATGTCGACAGCACCGTTACCAAGTGGATCAACGCCCCCAACGGCAACAGAAACGCACTCAGTTCGTCAACAACAAAGACTTCTTGATGAAACAACCAATCGATCAATGCCCAGTGATCGTGAGCCGCGAACGTGCCCAGCGTGACAAAGTCAATCAACTCGCCGACTGTTAACGCAAGCGTCAAGGCACTGATCGCGATCGCTTGACGGAACGAATTGTCGGGATTGGCAAAAAATCGGATCCAAACCGCGCCAACAAGCGGCACAAGGATCGACGTTTCCATCCAGGGAAAATGAAGTTCACCCATTCTAAGCAGTCTTTCGCGTTGATTCGGGATGCAGTTTGGTCGCGTCGGATTCGCGTGACGGTTCGTGCGACATCCAATCCGTCGTCGCTCGTTCCCATGAATCAAACTTTTGGAATAGAAACACGAACGGATGTACGATCCACTGATCCAATGCCGTATCCATAAAGCCTCGATCGAAGCCGAATCGATAACACCATTGCTCGATCGAGTTGGGCATCCACTTTGCAAGACGAGACTTACCCGCCGGCAAGCGACTGCCCATGGCGTTTTCCATGTTCTGGTAGTCTCGCAGCAACGTCGGTGCACGAAGCAGTTGCATCGTTCGCATGCAAGCGTGGCCGATGATGTGGACCAGCGCTAAATAGTGCAGCCCCAGTCCGATCTCAACGACGATGATTCCGACTTGCGTCAGCGACGCGTAGGCCAGTGATACCTTGACGTCGTGTTGGACTCGCGACATCAACGCGCCGCATCCCGCCGACACGACCCCCAACGTGACCACCATGACTCGCAGCGTCGTCGAAACGTCAAGCAATGGGCTGACTCGCAACAACAAGTACACACCCAAGTGAACCGAAAGGGCGCCGTAGAAAATGGCACTTGACGGTGTCGGTCCTTCCATTGCTCGCGGCAACCAACCCGAAAACGGGAACAACGCGGACTTGCCGGCTGCCGCGACTAACAACAACGCGCCAACGAACAACGCCTGCTGTGGCGTGACTGCCGCGGTGCCTTCGGGCCATATACCGCTGCTCATCAAGCCGCCGAAATCACCTTCGCCGGTCATGTGGTGGATCGAAATTGCCGCAATCAAAAACGCAGCATCGGACAGGCGATAGATCGACCACACGCGTTGTCCACTACGAACCGGGTTTTCACGTTGATCGAAATAGGCGACCAAAAGTGCCGACGACAAACCGACCATTTCCCAGCCGACGAACAGCGTTTCGATTGTTCCGGCAAGCGACGACATCACCATGCCAGTGAAGAACATGGCGTAGTACAAAAAGAAGCGTGAGTAGCCGTCTTCACGGTGCAGGTACCGCCGCGTGAACGCGCCCACGACACCGCACAGCACGCACGACAGAATCACAAACGGAACGCTCAATCGATCGAAAACAAACTTCACGTGAAAGTGAAAGTCCTGTTCGGGGATCGACACCCAGTCACCCCATTCGATGGGAACATATCGAGTTCCCAAAATCAACATCATCGCCAAAATGCCGATCGCCGGCATCAGCGAAAACAGCACCGAAGCCTGGGTCAATCGCGAGATCGTGGTCTCACTTAGAGCCCGACCCACTAGCGCCGACAAGCCAAGGATAGCGACCAAAATCAGCGGGCTGACGACGACGGCAGTGCCCAACGCCTGAAAAACCAGTTCCGTCGCGTTCATTGCTCACCTCGTGGATGGCCGGCGTTCAGTGTTGCGAATCCCAAGTGATCGCGTTGCCCTCGATACCAATCGATCGATGACGGCGATATTGGAAGTTCGTCCGTCGTTGGAACATACGCTCGGAACTGACCATCGACGTACTGCTGAATCGTTGAAGTCTCTGCGTCATAAACGGCCAACTGGACCCACCGTCCGCTGACAAGACGATGGATGGTTTCGTTGCCTGCCATGATGGCCAGCATCCGTGCGGGCGTCGTTTCAATGACAAACAGGATTCGCATCGGCTCGTGTATCTCGACCATCTGCTGTGAAAGTCCGGGGCGCAAATCGCTGGACGCACCCGTCATCACACCCAACATCGATGCAATGTTGTGTGGCAATTTTGATCCGCAACCGTAGCCTTCGTTGTCGACGGTCGAAAAATAGTACTCCAACCCGATCCCGGCGCAAACAGGAATCGCCGCAGCCAAAATGCGAGCCAGGATGGTCGCGTTTTCATCATCGATCGTCGGATCATAGGACGTCAAGAATGAGCGACGGTCCAAAAACAAGCCGCGACTCCATTCTCGACGACCGACCAAGACCATGGCCGTTGTGGCATGGTTGTATTCGGGTCGGGCTTGCGACAGATCTTCGCTGCGCTGCTCGACGTGCTCGAGTGCGAGACTCGGTGTCATGTCCAACGGTGCGGACTCGAAACGGCGGGATCGTTCATGTGCGTTTCGCGCTCGGGCTTCGTTGACCGACGCTTCGATGCGGCGAAACAGGTTGCGGTGGCTGCGTGGCAAGAGATCCAAGTCGTAGTATTCGACATCATCACTGCACGTATTGTGGTACGCGCCGACGAATCGCACGTCATCGGGTAACACGATACCTTGCTCTGCGACGAGTGCGCGAACACGCGAATCGTTTGCCATCATGGCGAAAGCTCGCGCGTTGGGACCGCCACGACCTCCGCTGCACGCGCCACAGTTGTAAGCCGATTCGTGCGGGTTGTTCAAACTGCTCGAACCGTGTCCAAAGAAGACCGTGATCGGCGGCAAGCTCTCGACCATCCCAATGTCTTGCAAAATTCGAACGACAATCGTCGCCATTTCGGGCAAGCTGTACCCGAGCGCGTCAAAGTCCTGGCCCGGTTCTTCGGTGATCCGCTCGATATGGAGTTCGGTGGCCGGGGGGCGCGTAAGCGAACCGACCAACTCGCGTACCTGCGACGTCAATCTGGGCGCCATGATGCGAGCCACCATCGGGAAGGTCGCGACGGCGCCAAAGATGCCCGTGATCCAACCGCCCAACATGGTCCGCGAACTGGCGTGCACTTGGTGGGTGACGGCGCCGATGCGTCGACGCCGCTGGGCGCGTTTCTCGTTGTCTTCGACCGACGAAAACAACGGCTCTTCGCGAACGTAGTGTGACGGCGTGATCACGTTCGGACACAGTGGACGATAGTGTGCGTGATCAGCGCCTTGGTAGTACATCGCGACGGCAAAAAATCCGGCCGCCGAGGACGTCTCGCATGCGGGATCGGCTTCTTCCAAATGACGACGAATGGACTCTTCGCGATCGTCGATGCAAAAGATGGCTTGGTAAGCGGGCGGCGTCTTGACTTCCTGTTTCGGCCGCATCGCAACTCGCTTGCCATGATTGACGATGGCGTTCAGCGTGTCGGTTCGATAGTGTTTCTCGAAAGCCAAATGAAAGATGCGGCGTCGATCGTGTTCCGTGAACGACTCGATCGCGCCGATCAGTCGCTGCCATTGCGGCTGGGACATGGCGAGCAATTGGTCGGGCATCCAGCCGCCGGTTTGAGCGAGTTGAAAAACGGTGTAGGTTCGCTGCTCGACCGACGCGACGGGCACGGTGGCGGCTTTGGCTGATGTATGCGAATGAATCTGGTGCAGATCGGTCGTTCCGTATAAGCGTTTTCCCGCATCGGCAATCGCGTGCCGTTCCAGCATCAAGTGGATCGCGATGAACTCGGCTAATGATCCGGCCGGCGCGGGCATGGGAAAGAACGGTGCGGCGGTTTCCATCTGCCATATCATTCCCGCCCAACCTCGCAGGGCCAGCATCGTTTGGTGGATATAATCCTTCTGCTCGGTGTCGTCGACGCCCAGCGATTGAAGCGATTGAGCGATCGAACGATGCACGTCGAAGCCGCCCATGGCGATCGACGCCAGTTCTGCCCGCATCGGCTTCATCCATGACGGCATGATCGACATCGGTTGCAAATACAAGTTCGCGAACGACGCCGCAAACCCGGATTCGCGAAGTGGCAGCGACAATCCGGCAAAGCCTTGGTCCAAAAAGACTCCGCAAAACCGAATCATCACTTCGTGGACCAGCTGATCTGAATCGACGCCGGTCGCTCGCAGCAAACTGTCGCGATGACGCAGCGGGCGAGGCAGCGTCGGCGCGGCGAGCCCGGCTTGTTCGACGCCGCGATGACAGACATTCCAAAGCAGTTCCAAAACAAACGCGGTCCACTTCGACTTTGACCAGGAATCGATGTTGTGATCTCGAAATTGCTTCAGCATTGACGCGAGCAGTGCGGCGTCAGGAGCGTCCAGTTGCTTGACCGATCCGTCGGTGTTGCCGTCGGATTCGTTTTGCTTATTGTCTCGATGGCGGTAAACCCATTGATGCGTTCCGCCGACCATCCGATCGGCGACCTGCGTGGGCACCGATTCGTTAAACTTCTTCAGCAGATCCGATTCCGCCAACAACCATTGCAACTCGGCGTCGGGGCTTCGTGAGGCGGCATCTGTAGCATCGACAAACGCAATGTGTACAGCGTTCCGAAGCTGGCGACCAAATCGTCGGCTTCGTCCCCCAGATCATCCAGCAACACGTCGCGAAGTTCGTCCAGGGTGATCCGGCCACGTCGGAGTGCTTCGCGGTAGCGGCCCTCGGAAAGATACGGCTGGCAGTCGTACATCGCACCACCGGCGAGCACCGCTTCCTCGAACGGCAGATCCTCGAACGAGTGCAGCGTGTTGTGGTGAACGAAGATCGAGATCGGGCCCTGCGACGGCAGATAGTGCGTCGCGTGCTCGATGGCATGCTTGATTCGGTCAACGGTTTCAGCAGAGACTTGCGACTTCAATCCGGTCGACGAAGTCGTCGAAAAAGATGGATCGGATGAAACAACACTGGATGACGTGTCGCGCATGTTGAGTCGGTTTTAAAGTAGCGGAAGGGACGCGGCCCTTTCTCTTGGCCCCGTTTTGTCCGTAGCGTACTGTATGCGAGTTGCCGCGAAAGTTGGCATCCCACGTCCGACTCGTATTTTATCTAACAAATCCCAATAGAAAACGCGGTGGTGTGGCGTGTTTCCGCCATGCACCGCAACAGTGCAAGAAGGCCATGGGATGTTGGCCTCATGGATGCGAGTCGCGCCTTGGTTTTGACTTTATGATTTCGTCTTTCGCTCTGCGAAAGTAGCGTCATCTGCCAAGCCTTTTGCCGAGCAACAGGCGACATTCAGATGAGACATTCTCAAAAAATCACAACTGATCCGTTGCTACAGGCCGAGATCGCCGAACAGTGGCGTGCTGAGGTAGCGTTCGCCGAGGCTGCACATGATCGTGACGATGCGCTTGCCCTTCATATCGGGACGTGCGGCGACTTGTGCGGCTGCCCACATGTTGGCTCCGCTGCTGATGCCACCAACGATGCCTTCCATCTTGGCCAGCTTGCGGCCCCACTCGAACGCATCTTCGTCATCGACTTGAACGACGTCGTCAACGATCGAAACGTCCAAGTTCTTTGGGACGAAGCCCGCGCCGATGCCTTGGATACGGTGTTTGCCGGGGGCGCCGCCGCTAATCACGGGCGAATGCGTCGGCTCAACGGCAAAGGCCTTGAAGTTCGGATTTTGCTTTTTCAAAAACTTCGCCACACCGGTGATGGTGCCACCGGTGCCCACTCCCGCGACGATCGCGTCGATGTTGTGACCGCTGTCTTCCCAGATTTCGGGACCGGTGGTCGCTTCGTGAATCGCGGGGTTGGCAGGGTTTTCGAATTGCTGGGGCATGTAGGCGTTGGGCGTGCTTTCGACCAATTCCATCGCACGATTGATGGCACCTTTCATGCCGTCGCCGGCCGGGGTCAGAACCAAGTTCGCGCCCATCGCTCGCAGCAGTGCGCGTCGTTCTACTGACATCGACTCAGGCATCGTCAGCGTCAGCTTGTAACCCTTGGCGGCGCAAACGAATGCCAACGCGATGCCGGTGTTGCCGCTGGTCGGTTCAACAATGTGAGTTTCTTTGTTGATCAATCCGTCTCGTTCACCAGCGGCGATCATGGCCGCGCCGATGCGGTCCTTGACGCTGTTGAGCGGGTTATAGAATTCGCACTTTGCGAAAACCGTCGCTCCGCCGGCGGGAACTAGGCGGTTGATCTGGATCATCGGGGTGTCGCCGACAGCCTTGGTAATGTCCGAGTAGCTTTTGCTTCTTGCCATCAAAAAATCTCCCGATTTCAGTTTTCAGATTCACTCGTCTCTCGCCAACCCAAAAACACTGGTCCACGATGCTATGGAGCTACGGACGCGGTGTAATGGGTGGAAAGTGAAACGATCAAGGTTGCTGCCAAATTACTTCACGGTCCAGGTGTCCCCGGCGGCGAACAGTTTCTCAAGGTCGCCTTCGCCCTTTTTGCTTCTTGCCAATTCGACCTGCTGATTGATTTGGTCGTCATAAGTTGCGACGCCCTCGACGGCTCGGAAGACTCCGATCGGTTCCGGCATTTCGGGGTAGCTCATGCGGGCCAGCATCATGTGGATCGACGGGTTGGGCGACTTTTCATCGTGGATCAGCAAGTCGTCCGTGGGGACATCGGCCGTGTTGACGATTTCCAAGTGATTGCCGACCAAGCGAATCCCCTTGGTTCCGCCCGAGAAGATAAGCGGCTTGCCGTGTTCAAGTTCGATGACGTTGTCGGCGCGCTGTTTCTTCTCTTGGGCATATGCCATCGCGCCGTCGTTGAAGACGTTGCAGTTTTGGTAAACCTCGACCAAGGACGTTCCCTTGTGAGCGGCCGCACGGGCGAGCGTTTCGCCCAAATGTTTGACGTGGGCGTCGATGGATCGCGCCACAAACGTCGCTTCCGCCGCCAGTGCCAACGACAACGGCATCAATGGATGGTCGATCGATCCCATCGGCGTGCTCTTGGTGATCTGGCCTTCTTTGCTGGTCGGGCTGTATTGCCCCTTGGTCAAGCCATAGATGCGGTTGTTAAACAGCACCACATTGACGTCGATGTTCCGGCGCAACATGTGGATGAAGTGATTACCGCCAATGGACAACGCATCGCCGTCCCCAGTGATGACCCAAACCATCAAGTCGGGACGCGTCGACTTCAGGCCAGTTGCGAATCCCGGCGCGCGGCCGTGAATCGAGTGCATGCCGTACGTGTTCATGTAGTACGGGAATCGGCTGCTGCACCCGATGCCGCTGATGAAGACGATCTTTTCACGTGGCACTCCCAATTCCGGCAGCACCTTTTTCATTTGTGCCAGAATCGAATAGTCGCCACAGCCGGGGCACCAACGGACGTCTTGGTTGGAGGCGAAGTCGGAAGCTTTTAAAACAGGAAGAGACATGGAAAGATCGGTGTTGGGTGCTAGAAGTAAGGTGGGACGTCGTTAGGTCAGTTTAGGAAGCGTGGCGCTTGCCAGGATCGGATGCTTCCGCGTCGACCGCAATCGCTGAGATCTGTTCGACCAACTCGGTGACTGTGAAGGGCTTGCCTTGGACTTTATTGATGCCAATGCAGTCGACCAAGTGTTCGGCTCGCAACAGCATCCGCAGTTGTCCGGTGTTCAGCTCGGGAACGACGACCTTCGTGAACGACTTCATCAGTTCGCCCATGTTGGCCGGCATCGGATTCATGTAGCGAACGTGGGCATGGCTGACCTTATGGCCGGCTTTTCGGATGCGATCAACCGCAGTGTGACACGATCCGTAAGTCCCGCCCCACGAAATGACCAACACGTCGCCTGACGTTTCGCCAAATACATCTTGGGCGGGAATCCGCTTGGCGATGTTGGCGACCTTCGCGGCTCGCGTGTTCGTCATGTGTTGGTGATTGGCGGGGTCATAGCTGACGTTGCCTGTCACGTCTTCTTTTTCAAGACCACCGACGCGGTGCATCAATCCCGGAGTCCCGGGAACCGCCCACGGCCGTGCCAGATTTTCGTCGCGAGCGTAAGGCTTAAACGCAGTTTCGTCGTCGGTGCCCTCGGGGTGCGAAATTTCGATCTTCGGCAGCTCCGACATTTTTGGCACACGCCATGGCTCGCTTCCGTTAGCGATGTATCCGTCGGACAAAATGATGACCGGGCACATGCACTCCGTCGCGATTCGCCAAGCTTCGATCGCAATGTCAAAACAGTCGCCGGGTGAACGCGGCGCCAATACTGGCAACGGGGATTCGCCATTGCGCCCGAACATCACCTGTAACAGGTCGCTCTGTTCGGTCTTCGTCGGCAGCCCCGTACTCGGACCGCCACGTTGGACGTCGATGATGATCATCGGCAACTCTAACATCATTCCCAACCCCATCGCTTCGCCCTTCAACGCGATGCCGGGGCCGCTGCTGGCGGTCACGCCCATGCTTCCCCCGAACGCGGCGCCAATCGTGGCGCAGATCGCCGCGATTTCATCTTCGGCTTGGAACGTGCGAACGCCAAAGTTCTTGAACTTCGTCAGCTCGTGCAAAATATCGCTTGCCGGCGTGATGGGGTACGTTCCGTAGAACATTTCCTTGTTACTGACTTTGGAAGCGGCGACCAATCCCATCGCGATCGCTTGGTTGCCCATGATGTTGCGATACGTGCCCGGTTTCAGCTCGGCCGCTTCGACCTGGTAGCTTTCGCCGAACGCTTCGGTCGTTTCACCGAAAGCCCAGCCGGCGCGAAGGGCCGCGACGTTGGCCGCCGCGACATCAGGCTTCTTACCGAACTTGTCCTCGATGAATCTCAGTGTCGGCTCCAGCGATCGGCCGAACAGCCAATACACCAAACCCATCGCGAAGAAGTTTTTGCAGCGATCGGCAAGTTTGACGCCAAGGTCAAAGCTGGCGACGGCATCGCGAGTCAATGTGGTCATCGGTACTTTGACGACGCGGTAAGTTTCTTCGATCACGCTGGCTTCAAGCGGGTTCGATTCGACTTTGGCGAGCTTGAATTCTTTGTCGTTGAATCCGTCTTCGTTGGCGATCAGGATGCCGCCTTTGCGAAGATCGCCCAAATTGGTGACCATCGCTGCAGGGTTCATCACCACCAGTGCATCCAAGACATCACCGGGCGTGAAGATCTCTTCGCTAGCGAATTGAACTTGGAATCCCGATACTCCGGCGCGAGTACCTCGCGGGGCTCGGATTTCCGCGGGGAAGTCCGGGAACGTGGCGACGTCATTTCCCGCCAACGCGCTGGTGTTGGTCAACTGCGTTCCAAGCAACTGCATCCCGTCGCCCGAGTCGCCGGCGAGCCGGACAGTTATTCCAGAAACGGACTGGACTTTTTTGGTCGTGGTGGGGGAAACCGTCATGCTGGCAACAGGTTCTGGCGTAAGTAGGAGGGACTTTAGGGGTTGTATCGATCGTTCCGGGTTCAGAACTTACCGAAATTCTATAAATCGCGGGCGTTTTGGTAACGGGCAAACGCCGTTTTCCGGCCACAGTTGCTCTGTTTTTGACCAAAAATACGATGGTTCGTCCAAAGCGTCGGCCTTCTGACCGAAATTGCTAACAATCTTGCGCTCGCAACCCGCCGCAGCCGAGACGGCAGAGGGACAACGAATGGGGACGCTGAAGGCCAAGAATGAGCGGCCTATCAGCCTGTTGAAAAAGGTGTCTGACCTTCTTCGACGTTTCGAATTCACAATGTGTCAGCAACGTCTCCAAAGGGTCAGACACCTTTTTCAACAGGCTGCTATCCGCCGGACAGGATGGCTTCGCCCCACAGACTGGGGTCTTCCATGACAGGGTATTCGGGGCCGAGCGAAAGCGTTTGCCAGCCGAGTTCACGGTCGATGACGGCGTAATACAGACTGATTCGGGGTTGGTCCGCCGGATCAAACCCGGTCAAAGCGTCGGACGGAATAAAACCCGACATCTCGTACCCGTCGTGGCGAGGAAGTCCGACAATCTTCAATGTTTTTGGCGGAAACGATTTTGGATGCATGCGTGCCCGGTTGATTGGAATGATCGCCGCAGTGGCATGTTCGCGTTTCGGGCCGCCACCGGCAGGCATGAACAAGAATCGATGACAAAACTGTGTGGCGCGGTGGATCAATGGACTGCACCGCGTATCGATCCAAACATGAAACCCATCGCTGTCTTCTAGACGCGAATCGCGGCACCAGGGCAACTGTCGCTTGCCATTCACGCTGATGTGCAATCCGATTCCGGATTTGCACCACGCCATTCGAACGTCCGAAAACACCGGCCGATCGCCCAGCGCACCCAGCGACGGCAAGCGGCAAGCGGCCGGCAAAGACAAGCCTTTTGTCGACCATTCGCATGGATCGTGTTGAATCGACAATTCAAATCGAAATAGGAATGAAGGGTCGATCAAGGAATCAGTTTTCAGATCGTCCAGCGGTTCGGCCTTTATTTTCAATGAACAGAAACTTGCAAAGAACGCAGCAAGCCAACGGGAGTTTGACGCCTCGTCGGCGAATCGACCAGCGGTAAAGCGCCGACCTTGGCCATTCGCTATACTCCGAAATAGACAAATGACTCAATGGCGACACGCGCCAGGCCGATACAGTGGCCACACTCTTCTTGAACACTACGGTGAATCGGAGCGATCGATGGACGCAGTCAAGATACTCGGCGGTTTGCTCAGCCAGCGAGCAGCGCGCACCGGCGGCAATGGCGCCGTCCTGGGACAAATCCTCAACGGAATCGCAGACTCCAATGCCGGTGATCATCCCCGCCAGCAACGTCAACGCCATGACGACGCTGTTGATCCCAGGCTAGCTGATCCCAGGCTAGCTGATCCGCGCCAGGTCGATCCGCGGTTCGATCCTCGATTTCAACAACCCTTTCAAGACATCGTCCGCGACGGCGTTCATCGCCACCACCGAGGTGGCGGCCGGCTCGCACCGCAGGCGAGCCAGTGGGTGCAACGTCCCGAGTATCAACCGCCGACCGTTCGCCATGCTCCACAACCGCGGCACGGCGACCACCACCATGATCACCACAGCGGCCTGGGGTATCACCGCCGCGCCGAAATCTTGATCGAAGCGATGGTAATGGCCGCACAATCCGACGGACGAATCGACAAACTCGAACAGGATCGTATCGTCGACCAACTTCAACCGCTCGACCCGGATGAGGTGGCGTTCCTGAGGCGAGAGTTCGGGCGACGTCACGATGTCCATGCCTTCATCCATGATCTGCCGCGCGGCATGGAATACGAGGTTTACCAGGTTTCGTTGATGGCGATCGACGTCGATACTCAATTGGAAGCGAACTACCTACGCGAGTTCGCGAAGTGCTTGCGAATCGACCCTCAGGTGTGCAATCAAATCCACCGCCGTTGTGGTGCGGTATGCTTGTGGTAGACCCCAATCGATCGTTTTCAAGTAGTAAGAATCGCCCGTTTTTTCGCATGGCGGAAATCCTGGGTCGTCCCGCGACGGCAAAGCAATAGAACCGATGGCATCAACCCGCGTGAATGATTCAAGCGACGGTGTGCCCGTTGTTCCGGGTTGGTTCCAAGACGGATTTCACCGCTTCCTGAAACCCTATCTCGGTCGGCATTTCCACGCCGTCGCGGTTGATCGAGATTCAAGATCCGGTGCAAGCGTTTGTAACGGCGAACCGCTTGTCGTGTTTGGCAACCATCCGTCTTGGTGGGACCCGTTGGTCGCGCATTACTTGAACCGGACGCTGTTCCCCGAACGCCAGTTTTTCGCGCCGATCGATGCGTCGGCCTTGGCTCAATACAAAGTGTTTGGGAAGCTGGGTTTCTATGGTGTCGAGTTGAATCACGCCAGCGGCGCGGCTGCGTTTTTGAAAACGAGTAAGCGAATTCTCGATACGCCCAACACCGCCATTTGGATGACACCCGAAGGCCGGTTCTGTGATGCTCGCGATGACACGGCGCCGCTGATGCCGGGGCTGGCGCACCTGTGCTCGAAGCGTTCGGGCGGTTGGGCTTTGCCGTTGGCACTCGAGTACGTTTTCTGGGACGAGCGATTGCCCGTTTGCATGGCCCGGCTCGGCGAACCGATCCGAATTGGCGATCACGTCGGCATCGACAAAGCGGCTTGGAACGAATTGTTGACCGCGGCTTTGCGAGAAAACCAAAGCCGACTGTCACAGTCGTCCATCATTCGATCCAGCGAACCGTTTGACAACGTGTTGTCCGGTCGCCGCGGTGCCGGAGGAACATATGACTTTTTTCGGCGAATCAAATCTTGGGCAACCGGAAAACGCTTTCGCGCCCAACACGGAAACCAGTTCGAATGATCTTGGTGCTCTCCATCCTCGGACTCGTTCTAGCCATGATTCCGCTAGCGATGTTCATGACGAATCTGCCGCTTTTTTGTGTCGACGAAACCGATTTCGCTGCACACGCGCCGATGGAGTCCGATCGGGATCGCCGCGTTTCGGTGCTGATTCCCGCGCGCGACGAAGAATCGGCGATCGCCAAAAGTGTGTCGGCGGCGCTTGCCAGCCACGGCGTCGAAGTCGAGATCGTGGTACTGGACGATCATTCGACCGATGAAACAGCCACTGTCGTTCGTAAAATGGCCGCATCGGATTCCCGAGTTCGGTTGATCGAAAGCGAGGCTCTACCCAAGGCATGGAACGGCAAGCAGCATGCATGCTTCCAATTGGCCGCTGCCGCAACTCACGACCGAATGGTGTTCCTGGATGCCGACGTTCGTTTGTCGCCGGGCACGCTTTGGGCACTAACGCGTCGCCAGGATAAAACGGGCGTTGATTTGTTGAGCGCGTTTCCGCACCAAGAGACGGGAACGTGGTTGGAAAAGTGGATCATCCCCCTGATGCACTACATCCTCCTTGGGTTCTTGCCATTGGTGCGAATGCGATCGAGCACGCATCCGTCGTACGCATCCGGTTGCGGACAATTGTTCATGACCCGCAAGAGTGCTTACACGACGGCGGGCACGCACGAAGCGATCAAGAGTTCCCGTCACGACGGATTGAAGTTGCCGCGTGCTTATCGCAACGTCGGCCTCAGCACCGATGTGATTGACGGCACCGCACTGGCCGAATGCCGGATGTATACCGACGCATCGCAGGTCGTTCGCGGCGTCCTGAAGAACGCAGTCGAAGGCATCGCGAACCCGCGTCTGATTGTCCCGTTTTCGGTGCTGCTGGTCGGCGGCAGCGTGCTGCCGATCGTGACGCTTGCGGCCGCGATTGCGGGTGGCAAGTCGATTGCTGTCTTCGTTTCGATTGCGGGAGTCATCGCCGGGCATCTTCCGCGGGCGATCGCCGCAAAGCGTCTGCGTCAACCGATCGCCGGTGTTCTTTTTCACTCCGTCGCGGTAACGATTTTTGTGTTTTTGCAATGGATCGCGTTGGTCAACCATCTTTGCGGCCGGCAAGTGGCATGGCGGGGACGGAACGAGACTTGACGCAAACCGTTAGCCTCGCGACGCAATTTCGCAGGTTGATTCTTTGCACTCGAATATAAGAATACTGATTACAATGGCTTTGCCGTTCATCGGTCTCGCCTGCCCTCCCGCCTTCTCCCATTTTTCTGGGTCCCTAAGACATGAAGTTGAAGCAACTTTTCTGCTCGCTCTTTTTCGGATGCATGACTGTTTCCGTTTCGCATGCAGATCAAACGGACGCGCTGACAATCCAAGCGGGGGAAAAAATAGCCGCGGTGGGCAATTCGCTGGCCGAGCGGATGAATCTGTTTGGTCACTTCGAGACGCGTCTGCACTTGGGGCATCCCGACGCAAATATCCGTTTTCGGAATTTTGGTTGGCCCGCCGACGAAGTGGACGAGCGGCAACGGCCGGGAAGTTACACGACGATCGACGATCCGTTGAAGGTTTTTTCGCCGACGCTGCTGATGTGCTTTTATGGCACGAACGAGTCTTTTGATGGAAACGATCAGGCTTCGGTCGATCAATTCGTCGCCAACTATCGCAACTGGATCGGTGAACTGTCATCCGAGTACGCGGACACGGATCATCCGGTCCGTTTTGTTCTGGTGAGCCCTGCGGCGTTCGAGTCGACCGACAATCCGCTGCACCCCGATGCCAGCGATCGCAATGCGAGTCTTCGAATCTATTCCGATGCAATCCGTGAAATGGCCCAGAAAGATGGCCATCGATTCGTCGATGTCTGGACGCCCACTGCAAAGGCCTTTTCCGCCCAGCCAGGTGCTCAGTACACGATCAACGGCGTTCACCTGAATGAAGCGGGCGATAGGTTGCTCGCCGAGATCATGGATCGATCTTTGTTCGGCGACGGATCGGCTGATCCGACCGCGAACCCTCGCTATGACGCCGTGCGCCAAACGGTTAACGACAAATCCTGGCTGCACCAACAAGACTATCGGATGCTCAACGGTTGGTACGTCTACGGTGGCCGACGCACCTGGGACACGGAAACTTTTCCGACCGAGTACCGCAAAATCCGGTCGATGAACTCCGTCCGCGACCAATACATTTGGGATCTGGCGGCGGACCGACCGGTTGCGGAACAGCCCGACGATTCGCAGACCGGCGAAGTCTTCACCCCCGAAACCATGTTCGGAACTCGAGACGAAAACTTTCGTCAAATGCGCGAGCCAGAGGTGTTGGTTTATCCGACGCCCGAAGAGTCCATCGAGATGATGAGCATGCCCGACGGTTTCCGCGTCGAGCTATTCGCATCGGAACGTGAGTTTCCTGAACTGGCGAATCCGAACCAAATCGCGTTCGATTCGCGGGGCCGATTGTGGGTTTCGTGCATGCCCAACTATCCCCAGTGGCAGCCCGGCGCCAAACGCCCCGATGATCGGTTGCTGATTCTGGAAGACACCGACGGCGACGGAAAAGCGGACAAATCAACGACATTCTACGACAAGCTGATTTGCCCAACCGGTTTCGAGTTCTTTGATGGCGGCGTGCTGGTGGTCGATGAACCCCGAATCCTTTTCTTGAAAGACACCGACGGTGACGACCAAGCCGATGAAGTGGTTCAAGTGATCGACGGAATTGCGACGGACGATACTCACCACACGGTTGGCGCGTGGGAGTATTCGCACGGCGGGCAATTGCACATGCTTGAAGGCATCTCGCTTTCGACGACTTTGGAAACGCCGTGGGGCGCGTTTCGAAATCGCAACCGGGGCGGCGACTACGTCTACGACCCATTGACGCAAAAGTTCCGGCACTTTGTGACGCCGGGCTACGGCAACCCTTGGTGTTTGGTGTTCGACCCCTGGAACAACGGCATGGTCGGAGACGGCACGAACGCCAAGCAGCACTGGATATCGCCCTTGTCGGGCAAAGAAGTCGAAACGCGAAAGACCCTCGAACCCGTGTTCGATAACGAAGGCATGCGACCAGCCGTCGGGAACGAGTTCTTATACTCACGACATCTACCCGAATCGATGCAGGGCCAATTCATCTATGCGTGCGTGATCAACATGCACGGCATGCCACGATTCACTCTGACCGACGACGAAGACTCGGCGGGCATGGTTGGCGAGCGAATCGACGATCTTTTGTCTTCAACGGACATGACATTCCGTCCCGTGGATCCCAAGATTGGTCCGGACGGCGCCATTTGGTTCGGCGATTGGTGCAACGCGCTGATCGGTCACATGCAATATTCGCAGCGAGACCCGAACCGTGATCATACCCACGGTCGCGTTTACCGCATGGTCAACACGAACAAGCCTTTGTTGACGCCGATCAACTTGGAAACACTTTCGGTGGACCAATTGCTCGACGAGTTGCTTGTTCCCGAGCTTCGTACGCGGTACCGAGTGCGTCGAGAAATTCGTCTGCGTCCCAAAGCCGAAGTCTTTGCCGCGGTCGATCGCTGGATCGACGGCGAAAGCGATGCGATGAAGCTGTGCGAAGCGATGTGGATTCAAGAGAGCTTTCGTGACGTCAGTGCGAAGCTTGTTGATCGTATCTTGGCGTCGGATGAATACCATGCCCGCGCGGCGGCCGTATCAACGGTGTCCAACGAATTGGAACGTTTCGCCAACGCGAAGGAGATTTTCGCAGCCGCTGTCAAGGATCCGCATCCGCGAGTGCGACTTGAAGCCGTTCGTGCGATCAGCTTTTTGGAATCAGACGATGCGACCGAGTTAGCCTTGTCCGTCACGAACCAGCCGATGGACTACTGGATCGAGTACACGTTGGAACACACGCTGCATGCGACGAAACCGTGGTGGGAGAAACATAACAAGGACGCTGAATTCTTGGCATCGTCGTCGGATCAGGCCAAGTTGCACTTCAAACGCTACCTCACAGCCAGCGGCCCCGGCGGCGCGGCCGCTGCGCCATTGGATATCGCCGAGAATGTCGATGCCAATCCCCGAGCACGGAAGAAGGCGATTGCGAAGTTGGTTGACATTCGTGGCGGCAACGCCGGGCGGGGCGAGGGCGTCTTCAAGCAAGTCTGTTCGGCCTGTCACATGGTCGGAGACTTAGGCAAAAAGTTTGGGCCGGACCTGAGCGACGTCGCGTCGCGAATGGATGCGAAAAAGTTGGTGACATCGATTCTGATGCCTAACGAAGAAATATCGAAGGGTTACGAAACCGTGTTACTGTTGACCTACGACGGCACGACCCACAACGGCTTTATCCTTCGCGAGGATGACGAATCGATCACGTTGGGAATCGCAAACGGCAAGGAGGAAACCTTGTTGAAGGGCGACATCGAGATTCGCAAAGAAATGAAGGCGAGTTCGATGCCCGAGGGACTGGCAAAGACAATAGCACCGATCGAGTTTTTGGACTTGGTCGAGTACTTGAAACGCCAAAGGGACGTCCGCGGCGTCGAGAAGGATGGTTGGGTCAGCACGTCGTATCGAAAACCGCTGCCACTTCGCGAGCACCAATCCGCGGTCGAGATTTCGCGAGACGCGGGTTTGCGACTGGGTGATGGTTTTTCCCGAACATCTCACAACAACGAGTTGCATCTGTTTCTGTCGCCGTTCGAACGAACTGACTTTGATTTCGCGTTCCATTCCGACCACGATACCGAGCGACCGTTCATCACGATCGCATTGGCGAAGTCTCAGCCGATCCGGCACCTTTGGTTGCGTAATCGCCTGTCATCGCAATTTTATGGTCGCGAAGACGGAATCACGGTTTGGGTTAGTGACGACGACAAGGACTACCGCAAGGTTTGGTCGGCCGATTCAATGGATGGTGAAGTCATGATCGACCTGCCCGAAGGGACGATTGGTAAGTTCATCCGCGTCGGTCTGTCAGGCAAAGGCACATTTCACTTGATGCAAGCCGTTGTTTACGGAGACAAATAGACAGTCGGTTCAATGAATCAGCGAATTGGGCATTTCACGCAAGTACATGTAGACCATCACGCCAAGCCCGAGCACGTCGACGGCTAGCAGGGTTACGCTTGCGGCGAATCCCATCCGCCAACTGACGTAAACAAAGGTGATCGCGGTCAGCATCGAAACGATGAATAGAAACGACGCTGTTAGGCTGATCGTTTCCGGCGTCTGTTGGTATTCGGATCGGACTTCGTGGAAAAACGCGTAGGCAAGAAGGATGAAAATGATCGTGCCTGCGATGCTCAAGTCCTGAAGCCCCGGGACGGCGATCGTTGCGTCATAAAAACCGTGGGCCAGCATCACCAAAAGAAACGTCAATAAAGCGTGACTGATGTCTTGCTTTTTCCAGAAGAACCTTGCGAACGACAGCCCGATCAAACCCGTCATCGACATGTGTGCAAAGTTGGCGGTTAAAAAGCGTCCCATCGAATCGGTACTGCTGCTGCGGGCAAAGTAGCCCATGTTTTCGACGATCGCGAAACCCAGACCGACGCAAGCGGAAACGATCAAGGCTTCGATCGGACTTCGCCGTCGCACGATGATTGGCATCAACGGCAACAGCATCAACAGTTTTGCGAACTCTTCGCGAAAGCCGACGCCCAAAACGTAGAACTTGATGCCTTCGATCAAGTCATTGCTTTCGGTGATTCCCCAATCGAGTTCTTGCCAAATGTTGACCAAGCTGGTGACGGGGATGCTGAGTCCACCCATCACGATCGCCAGTCCGCACAACCAAAGCCTCGCTCCCTCGCGTGTTCCCGCCCGACCCATTCTCGCCGCTAAAACGAACCATCCGATGCCCGCGATGATCGCAAGCAATGTCGCGAAGCCCTGCTTGAATCGTTCTGCGGTAAGGGGCACGATCACGCGAAAGATCTCCGTCCAGTCACGATTCGATTCCGCGATTAACAGTCGCTCGCTCGGCGAGATCAGCGGCGCATACGGCGGCAGTTTCGCGAGTCGCTCAATCGCAGCCGAATCATTGGCCGCCCCATAGACGTCCAATGCAAATTGCCGTGCGATTTCGGCATCTTCAAACAAACCTTCGCGTTCAAAATACTTGCCCGCTGTTCCGAACGATCGTTGACTCAAATGAAGGGCCCCGATCGCTTGATTGGCGTGACGGGTGGCCGGGGCGGTATTGGCCATCTGATCGAGTTGAGGTGTTGGTTTTCCAAGAGCGATGCTGAGTAACAATTGGCTTGCGATACCCCGTTGGGTTGAACCGGACGTTAGGTCAACGGCGCTCCACGCGGCGGACTGATCGTCGTCGAGTTCAAGATGCGAAATGGCGACCAACCGAAAGTCAAACGGAACGTCGTCGTCCATCGCTTGTAGCCACGATGTTAGGTCGTCGGGAGATTCCCATCCCATCGCGATTGCATCGTGAATTGACTTCGAGTCGACGTTTTTCGATTTCGGTGCGAATTGAGCCAGCCAACCCGCTGCCACACCTGTCACCAAAATGGACAACGTCATGGTCCAAAGAAAGGTCGGGTCTTGAGTCTTTACGCGTAGCCAGTGCTGCCAAGTCATGATGGTCCGACGTTTGGTGGAGGGAGTTCGATTATCATGGCGGATCAGGAGCCCGTCATGCAACCGAGTCACAATCCCTATCGCCCGCCGACCGCGGACATTTCACGCGTTGAAACGAACGCGTTGGATCGAATCGCGTTGCACGGTGACGTGACTTTCGAAGACCTCGTTGCGCTGATCGAAGTGCCGTGGATCATGCGAGTGTTCCAAGGGGTTTGCGTGTTGGCGATCGGCTTCTTTGCCGTTTTGGTCGTGGCCGGCGTGTGGATGGGCCGCGATGATCCACAGGTAATTTTAGCCGTGTTGGGCATGTTTCTTGCAATGTCGAGTGCGCTGGCCGCAGTCAATTGGCTACTGAGCAGTCGATCTCGGGCCAAGCGTTTGGTCAAGAAATCGCCGGGGCTCGTTGGGCCGATCCACGGATATCTCGACGCATACGGTTTGACGTGCGACGGCCACGCCGAAGTTCCCGACTATCAAATTTCGTGGGCAGCCTTCGGGAAAGTTGCGGTTAGAGAGCGTGGGATCCGGTTAGCTTGGACGCGTGAAGAAGCATGTACGATCGCGATTCCCCACAACTGCATCGACGGGTATTCGCGTGAAGCTGTTTCTGCTTGGGTCAAACGCATCCGATCGCAGGCTGTCGAACCTTCGACTTGCCGAGCAATCGTCGATTGGGCGACGATGCCGAAGGGAGCCGTCGGGTTTCAAAGCGTTGTTCCGACGAAGCCTCCGCTGACGCACGAGGAACGGCGGCGGATCATGTACTACAACGGGCTCCAAGTTTTTGGTTACGCCGTTTGCGTGCTGTTGTTTTTCTGGTCAGTCGATATTTTCGCGATCGTCTTGATCGCACTGTTCCCAATCGCCGTCGGTGTGATCGGGCAGAGCGAATACGCACGTGCGGCGCCGCAGCCCTATCGAATGCTGATGCGTGGTTGGATCACCGAGGATGGGGTGTGTGGTTTTTTGCCGGGGAGCCACTGGCAAGTTTTTTGGAACGAAGCCAAACGTGTGCGACTTCAGGATGAAACGATCACGGCCGAATTTGGTGACGGATCGGGAGTCACCATCCATCGCGAAGATCTGATCAGCAACAGCCTAGATAGCAGCGAATGGCCGCGGTTGAAGTCTTGGGTCGCGCACTTGGCCGCGGCCGAACTGGAAGCCTATCCCACGTCTTAGGTGCGACGCTGTACTAGTTCGTCGCAACCAAGTTCTTGACCGCCGATGCCGTGTTTTGCTCGAGTTCTTGGTCCGGTTTGGTGCGAATACAGTCGACATGGTATTTGCGAACTCCATTGACTGTTTCTGTGACCAACCCATGGATATCAGTTTCAAATCCTGGGAAGCGTTCGTTGAACTTTCTTGCGAACTGCAAGTATTCGATGATCGTTTGATTGAAACACTCGCCAGGGATCAGCAACGGGATGCCCGGCGGGTAGGGCGTCAGCAGGACCGCCGTGACGCGACCGAGCAGGTCGTCGATCTCGACACGATCGATTTCACGGTGCGTCATCTTGTCGTACGCGACGTATGGCAACATCGCGGGTGTGATCTCGGACAAGTACATTTCCGTGGTCACCCGTGCGATATCACTTTGCTTGTACGTATCGTGAATCGCGTGCGAAAGGTCTCTCAGGCCCACCGATTCATACTTGGGAAACTTAGCCGCGAATTCCGGCAAGATTTTCCACATCGGAAGATTCTTGTCGTAATCGTCTTTAAACTGTTGAAGGGCGCTGACGAGCGTGTTCCAGCGGCCTTTGGTGATGCCGATCGTGAACATGATAAAGAACGAGTACAGACCCGCCTTTTCGACGATGACGCCGTGCTCGGCCAAGTACCGTGTAACAATCGAAGCAGGAATGCCGGTCTCGGCGAACTGGCCGTGCAGATTCAAGCCCGGTGTGATGACCGTACCCTTGATCGGGTCCAGCATGTTGAATCCGTCGGCTAGGTGCCCGAAGCCGTGCCATTCGTCGTCGGCCTTTAAGATCCAATCGCTCTGCTCGCCGATGCCGTGCTCGGGAATCTCGTCGGGCCCCCACACTTGGAACCACCAATCGTCGCCCCACTCGGCATCGACTTTTCGCATGGCCCGGCGAAAGTTCAGGGCTTCCAAGATGGATTCCTCGACCAGCGCAGTGCCACCCGGTGGCTCCATCATCGCTGCGGCGACATCGCACGACGCGATGATCGCGTACTGGGGCGACGTGGACGTATGCATCAGATACGCCTCGTTAAAGATATGGCGATCCAGTTTCTGATTTTTTGGTTCTTTGACCAGAATTTGCGAAGCCTGCGAGATCCCCGCCAGCAGCTTGTGGGTCGAGTGCGTCGCAAAGACCATCGATTCTTCGCATCGCGGTCGGTCGCGGCCGATCGCGTGCATGTTGCGGTAAAAATCATGGAATGTCGCGTGCGGTAACCATGCCTCGTCAAAATGCAGCGTGCCAATTTTTCCGTCCAGCAACTCCTCCAGCATTTCGACGTTGTAGACGATGCCGTCGTAAGTGCTTTGCGTGATGGTCAGGATTCGCGGTTTCCGTCCCGGATTGGCTTCTTGAACCGCGCGGGCGAACGGGTTGGCGTCGATCTTCTTCTGGATGTTCTCGGGAAGGAATTCTTCAAGCGGGATCGGCCCGATCAACCCGAAGTGGTTCCGTTTCGGCGTCAAGAATACCGGCACGGCACCCGTCATGATGATCGAGTGCAAAATCGATTTGTGGCAGTTGCGGTCAACGACCACGATGTCGCCCGACGCGACGGTCGAGTGCCAAACCATCTTGTTCGATGTGGATGTTCCGTTGGTGACGAAGAAACAATGGTCAGCGTTGAAAATGCGGGCCGCATTCCGCTCCGATGCTGCCACCGGACCGGTGTGGTCTAGCAACTGGCCGAGCTCTTCGACGGCGTTACATACGTCAGCACGCAACATGTTCTCGCCAAAGAATTGGTGAAACATCTGGCCGACGGGGCTCTTCAAAAACGCTACGCCGCCCGAGTGCCCCGGACAGTGCCACGAATACGACCCGTCGCGAGCGTAATCCAACAGTGCTCGAAAGAACGGTGGTGCCAGACCATCGGTGTACGATCGAGCTTCACGCAAAATGTGCCGGGCGACGAATTCCGGCGTGTCTTCGAACATGTGAATGAAGCCGTGCAATTCCCGCAAAATGTCGTTGGGAATGTGCGCCGACGTTCTGGTTTCGCCGTACAGAAAAATCGGGATGTCGTTGTTCTTAAAGCGAATTTCTTGAATGAACTCACGCAGCTTTCCAATCGCGGGGCCTTCCTCTTCATCCGACGACATCACTTCTTCGTCGTCGATCGACAAAATGAAAGCCGACGCGCGAGATTGCTGTTGAGCGAATTGCGATAGGTCCCCGTAACTGGTCGCCCCGATCACTTCAGCCCCCTCTCCCTCCATTGCTTCGGCGAGCGCACGAATGCCCAGCCCCGACGTATTTTCCGAGCGGTAGTCTTCGTCAATGATCAGAATCGGGAAGCGAAATTTCATGCGAATCCTTTGGTTGATTTAGGGCAGCAGCGGAAGTTTACGTTCTTGGCCCCGACCTTCAAAGATGAGATCAAATCTTGGCCACCGGTTTGCCGGCACTGAAAACCGTCGTTTTCACGCTATCAAACGCTTTTAATAGCCCTACAATGAGGCGCTAAAGTTGTTCTCGCTGCACCTGCCGACCCAAAAACACTCCCGACGTCCGATTTCATGCAACTTCCCGTCATCAACGATCCCATCGACGCCGCTGCCGCCTTGGCCCCCGCTATGTCGCGAGACTATTTGTCGAACTTGACGGCGGGCGGGCGCACACCCACCGGCCCTTTGGCGGCCGATCCGCTGCCGATGACGATGAAGGAAGCAAGGAAACGCGGTTGGAACGAACTAGACATCGTGTTTGTTACCGGTGATGCCTACATCGACCATCCCAGTTTCGCGATGGCGATCTTGGGACGTGTCTTGGAAGCCGCCGGTTACCGAGTCGGCATCATCAGCCAACCGGATTGGCGAAACTGTGACGCTTGGAAAGAGTTTGGTCGTCCACGGCTGTTTTTCGGCATCAGCGCCGGCAACATGGACTCGATGATCAATCACTACACGGCCAACAAGAAAGTTCGCAACGACGACGCGTATTCGCCAGGCGGCCGCATCGGTTTGCGGCCCGACCGGGCAACGCTGTCCTACTGTCAACGTGCCCGCGAGGCCTACAAGGGTGTCCCCGTGATCGCCGGCGGCGTCGAAGCATCGCTGCGTCGGTTGGCTCATTATGACTATTGGTCGGACAAGGTGAAACGCAGCATTCTGATGGACAGCAAGGCGGACTTGGTCGGCTTTGGGATGGGAGAAAACGCGATCGTCGAAATCGCGCGACGTCTTGAAGCGGGCGAATCAGTGAAGGACCTACGCGACATGCGAGGCGCCGCATATTTGCTAGGCGCTTCCGAATCGATCCCCGACGACGCGATGGAGATCCCGTCGTACGAAGCCGTGCTTGGCAACAAGTTGGACTTTGCCGAAGCGACGCGGATCATTCACAATGAAACCAATCCCCACAACGCTCGCAAGATATTCCAGCGGCACGGCACCCAAACGGTCGTTTGTAACGTGCCCCAGATGCCAATCAGCGAAGCGGCGATGGACGCGATTTACGGATTGCCCTACACGCGTCAACCGCACCCCAGTTACACCGAGAAGATTCCCGCCTACGAGATGATCAAGAACTCGGTCACGATCATGCGAGGCTGTTTCGGTGGTTGCACGTTCTGCAGCATCACGGCCCACCAAGGTCGTATCATCCAATCGCGAAGCAAACAGTCGGTGCTGACCGAGATCACGAAGATGACCGAAGACAAGTCGTTCACTGGTGTGGTCAGCGACATCGGCGGACCGACCGCCAACATGTATCATATGCAATGTACCAAGCCGGAAGTCGAAGCCGTTTGCCGGCGTCAGTCGTGCGTTCACCCCAAAATCTGCAAACTCCTTGGCGTCGACCACACGCCGGTCATCGAATTGATGCGAGAAGCTCGTGCGATCCCCGGCGTGAAAAAGGTCCTCGTCGCCAGCGGCATTCGCATGGACTTGGCTCGGACGTCGCCCGAATACCTGAAAGAATTGACCGCCCACCATGTCGGCGGAAAACTGAAGGTTGCGCCTGAGCATGTCGATGCTGGGACGCTGAACAAGATGCGCAAACCCAAAAACGACGACTTCGAGCACTTCACCGAAGTGTTCAATCAAGAATCCGAACGGGTCGGCAAGAAGCAGTTCATTGTGCCCTACTTCATCGCTTCGCACCCCGGCAGCGACGTGTCCGCGATGATCGAGTTGGCGCTGTTTTTGAAACGAAACGGTTACAAGCCGGACGCGGTTCAAGACTTCATTCCGGCGCCGTTGGACGTCGCGACGACGATGTATTACACCGAAATGGACCCGTTCACGAAAAAACCGGTGTACATCGCCAAGGCAATGAAAGAACGCAAGATGCAACGGGCACTGATGCAGTTCTTCAAGCCCGAGAATTACTTCGAAGTCCGCGAGGCACTGCGTTCGGTCGGCCGCATGGACTTGGTGGGCGACGGGTGTGAATGCTTGATCCCGTCGAAGCCGCCCAAAGAGGCTCAGCATCGGCGCCGCGAAGACGCTAACAAACGATTCCGCGGAGACTACGTCCACACGATCCCGAAAGCCGACGGCGCGCCCGACAAGAAGAAGGGAAGCGTCAAGGAACGTCGCGAACGAAAGAGCACCGGATATCGCCCCAAACGGGGCGGCGCTCAGTAACAAGTGATCCCGTTTTCTGAATCGGCCCGCAGCCAGGTTGCGAGCCTTTCATCGTCGCACTAGCTGACCAGCGAAGCGATCGCCGCGTTAAACGTTTGGCTGGGACGCATCGCTGCTTGGACCTTCGATTCGTCGGCATAGTAATAGCCGCCGATGTCGACTGGTTTGCCCTGCGCGCCGTTAAGCTCGGCCACAATTTGCGACTCGTGTTCGGCCAGCTTTGTCGCTAGCTCGGCGAACGCACTCTTCAATCTTGGGCTGGTATCTTGTGAAGCGAGTGCTTGGGCCCAGAACATCGCCAAGTAGAAATGGCTGCCTCGGTTGTCCAATTCGCCAACGCTGCGGCTGGGCGACTTGTCTTCGTCCAGTAGTCTCGATGTCGCATCGTTCAATGTCGACGCTAGAACCTTGATGTCTCCGTCCGCCGTCTTCGATGCTAGGTCTTCCAGCGAGACCGCGATTGCCAGGAATTCACCCAGTGAATCCCATCGCAAGTGGCCTTCGCTCACCAGTTGTTCGACGTGCTTGGGGGCGGACCCACCGGCTCCTGTTTCGAACAAACCGCCGCCCGCCAACAACGGAACAATCGACAGCATCTTAGCGCTGGTTCCCAATTCGATGATCGGAAACAAGTCCGTCAAGTAATCTCGCAACACATTCCCGGTGACCGAGATCGTGTCCTTACCCTGCCGTGCCCGTTCGCATGTGTACGTGGTCGCGTCGACGGGCGACATGATCAAGATTTCGAGACCTTCGGTGTCATGATCGGGCAGGTATTCCGTGACCTTTTTGATCAAGTTCGCGTCGTGATCGCGATTTTCGTCCAACCAGAAGATCGCTGGTGAACCCGTCGCACGTGCTCGAGCCACTGCTAGGCGGACCCAGTCGCGGATCGGCGCGTCCTTGGTTTGGCACATCCGCCAAATATCGCCTTCGCGAACGGCGTGTTCCATCAACACCGTTTCGGCGTCATCGACGACTCGCACAACGCCTTCGCCGGCGATTTGGAACGTCTTGTCGTGCGATCCGTATTCTTCTGCTTTTTGGGCCATCAGTCCGACGTTCGCGACGCTGCCCATCGTTGACACGTCGAACGCACCGTGAGTCTTGCAGAAGTCGATTGTGGCTTGGTAGACGCCCGAATAACAACGATCGGGAATGATCGCCAGCATGTCATGGAGCTTCCCATCGGCCCCCCACATCTTGCCCGACGCTCGGATGGCCGCCGGCATCGATGCGTCGATGATCACGTCGCTTGGCACGTGCAAGTTGGTGATGCCTTTGTCCGAATCCACCATCGCCAGCGCCGGACCCTTGGCGTAGGTCGCTTCGATATCGGATTTGATTTCGGTTTGTTTTTCCGCATCAAGGGATTGGATCTTCGCGTAGACATCGCCCAGGCCGTTGTTCGGGTCGACGCCGATCTGCTTGAACGTGTCCGCGTGCTTTTCAAAGACGTCCGCAAAGTAGACCGTCACGCAATGTCCGAAGATGATTGGATCGGAAACCTTCATCATCGTCGCCTTCATGTGAAGCGACATCAACAAGCCGTTGGCGCGGGCGTCCGCAACCGCTTCCGTAAGAAATCGGCGCAATTCCGCGCGACTCATCACCGATGCATCGATGACCTCGGCCGCCTGCAGCGACAAAGCGTCCTTCAAGACCTTCTTGTTTCCGTCTTTGCCAATCCAAACGATGCGGACGTTGCCCGCTTTGGACATCACGTGCGATCGTTCGCTTCCATAAAAGTCACCGCTTGCCATCGACGCAACACAAGTCTTCGAATCGGGCGACCAAGCACCCATCGAGTGCGGATTTTTGCGAGCGTATGCCTTGACGGGTGCGGCAACACGGCGGTCCGAGTTGCCTTCGCGGAGCACCGGATTGACCGCACTTCCGAGGACTTTGGCGTAGCATGCGCGAATCGACTGTTGTTCTTCGGTTTTCGGATCGTCGGGAAAGCTCGGTATGGCGAACCCCTTCGATTGAAGTTCTTCGATCGCTTCGATCAACTGAGGAATCGAGGCACTGATGTTGGGCAACTTGATGATGTTAGCTTGGGGCGTTTTGGCAAGTTCACCCAGTTCGGCCAATGCATCGGGGCACCGTTGCTCGTCGGTCAAGAAATCGGAAAAGTTGGCCAAGATCCGACCGGCAAGCGAAATATCCCGCGTTTCAATTTGTACGCCAACCGCTTGGCAATAAGCCTGGACGATCGGCAGCAGCGAATGAGTCGCCAGCGCTGGCGCTTCGTCGGTGAACGTGTAGATGATTTTCGCGGTATTGCCGGTCATGGATTGGTTCCTGGTTCGTGTCGTACTCTCGCCAAGATAGTACCACCCACACCGCCCAAGGCGACAGACCCGATCGGTCGCGACGGTTGGTCGCACATTTCACGACGATCGGTGATCGCTGTTGGGGCGGACCATCGCACGTTATCGTATCGGGATGAAGTGGGATTTCCGATCGATCATGAGCGGCCAGCGACGCGGGCCAGCGGCAATGCTGGCTCGCGGCGTGCTGCGCGTCGGATCATTTCCCTACGCAATCGCGGTCAAGCGTCGCAATCGACAGTACGATTCGGGCAAGCTGGAAACGCACGCGGCCGGGGTGCCTGTGATCAGCGTCGGCAACCTGACGACCGGCGGAACCGGCAAGACGCCCATCGTTTGCTATTTGGCAAAGTGGTTTCGATCACGCGGGCGACGGGTGATGATCATCAGTCGCGGATACGGCCGTGGGGATAACGACGTCAACGACGAAGCACTTGAACTGCATGATCGGCTCCCGGACGTTCCCCACGTTCAGAACCCCGATCGTGTCGAAGCCGCGCGGATCGTCGTCGAAGAACTCGAAGCCGAAGTCATCCTGATGGACGACGGATTTCAGCATCGCCGTCTACATCGCGATCTGGACATCGTCGTGATCGATGCGACGTGTCCGTTTGGTTACGGGCATCTGTTGCCCCGTGGTCTACTTCGCGAGCCGATCACCGGACTGACGAGGGCCGACTTGGTGATCCTGACGCGATGCGATGCGGCGGACGCAGCCAAGTTAGCCGAAATCGAAAACCTTATCAAAAGTGTGAAGCCGAATTTAGCGGTCCTTCGGTCGCGTCACGTACCGAGCGGATTGCGGGAATTCCCAGATCTCACATCACCGATTCGATCGCTGGAGGGCCAGAGTGTTGCCTTGGTTGCAGCGATCGGAAATCCGGACGCTTTTGAGCAGACAGTGTTGTCGTGCCAAGCAACGGTGATTGCATCGAAGCACTTCCCCGATCACGACACCTATTCTTCCGAGGTCGTTGCCGAGATTCGCCAGTGGGTCCGCGACCTTGGCGATTCCATCGATCGAGTCGTTTGTACTCACAAGGATTTGGTCAAGTTGAGAACCGATCGCATCGGTGGCAAGCCTTTGGTTGCGATCACCATCGACTTGGAAATCGACGGCGATGTGTCTCCTTGGTTGGATCCGATCGTTTCGTCAATCAAAGACGGGGATTCCGATTTTTGATGCTGCGGTTCTCAGGCTCTCGCGACGCGTGAGCGAAGATCGATGTGATGCTTCTTTTTTGGGCTTGATCATCCTGGTCGCGAAACGCCCGTTTTGGTTCTCGGAATCGCGAATTGAACCCTACCACATCGGGTCGGAATGTCCCGATTGCCATTCTTCGAGCATCGACCGAAGGTCGCTGACCACATCGGGGTGCTGTGCTGCGACGTTGTTCTTCTCGCCGATATCGTCTTTCAAGTTGTAAAGCTCAATCGCCCCGTCGCGAGTCACCAAGTGAATCATTTTCCAGTCTCCCGCGCGCACCGCGGCGTTTCGACGTTGCCAAAACAGGGCCTCGTGAGGCTTACCGTCTGACTGCCCACGCAGGAACGGCATCAGGCTCACACCATCCAGCGGTTTCGCCAGCGTACCGGCATCACCTCCGGCCAAAGACAGGAACGTCGGAAACAAATCCAGCGAGATCACCGTCTGATCATAACTCGTCCCTGCCTTAAGATGGCCCGGCCAACTGAAAACGAATGGCACTCGGTTTCCGCCTTCCCATTCATGTCCTTTGTAGCCCCGTAGTGGCCAATTATTCGCGGCGATGTATTCGCCGCCGCCGTTGTCGTTGACAAACACGACCAGCGTGTTGTCGCGGATTTTCGCATCGTCTAGTTCGTCCAAAATCCTTCCAACGCCGCGATCTAGCGCAGCGGTCATTCCGCCAAGATTACGGCGTTTCTCGTTTTTGAGATCGTCGTATGGTGCGCGGTCTTCATCTAGCGAATCCATCGGACCGTGAACCGCGTTGTACGACAGGTACAAAAAGAACGGTTGATTCGACGCATCCTTCAAGTTGATGAATCGAATCGCGTCATCGGTGAAGAGATCCGTGGTGTAAGAGTCGCTATTACCCTCCGGCAACGATTCCTGGTTTCGCATCAAAGTTTGGCTGGGTTGCGAGCCATCGGGCGGAATCGGGAAATAGCTGCGGTGACCACCGAGGAATCCATAGAAGTAGTCGAAACCGCGTCGATTCGGATGGAATCGAGCGTCTTCCCCTTGGTGCCATTTTCCGATGGCACCTGTGCGATAGCCGCATTCTTTCAAAGCATCGGCAAACGTCAGTTCGTTGACCGGCAAGCCTTGCGGATCATCGGCTCGCTCGGCGAGTTCAGTTGGCAGGTTCATGAAGAAACCGAAACGCTGTTGGTAACGTCCCGTTAAAAGCCCCGCTCGCGATGGGCTGCACACGGAAGCGCTCACGTAACCGTTCGTGCAAATGACGCCCGATGATGCAAGGCGATCAATCTGCGGCGTCTTGAACTGTTTGCTGCCTTGAAACCCGAAGTCACCATATCCCGCATCGTCCGAAAAAATCAGCAAGATGTTCGGCCGGACCGTCTCCGCTTCGACGATCACCGGGACATGATGCACCGCGGTCTTTCCGTTGCCGTCATCGACTTGGCACAGCAAACGATAATTACCGGGTTCCGTCGGTGCTTTGACCGTCGTTAGCGCGTCACCATCGATCGGACCTGTTACCGCGGACTGTTTTTTGTTTCCGTCAACGGGGAAGATCCAATAGCGATGGGTCAAATCTTCACCGTCGTCGTCCGATGCGTCCACGGCGACGTCTAAGTTTTGGTTGGGTGCAACCGTGGCCCCGCGGGCTGATTGGTTGATCGTCATTGCGCTGATCAGCGGCGCATGATTTTCAACGTCCAGCCCTGTCCAGGCACGGTGCATCTCATCCGCCATCGCCGTGACAAGTGGAGTTTCGCCAAGCCGCAAATGTTGTGTCGGGGCCTGGGGCAAAAGCATGCTGAACCAGGTATCCATACCGTTGACATGTTCACCCCAAACGAAGACGACGCCCCCGCAATTGTTCTTACCAAGATGCAGCGCACCATTGGCGTCGCGGAGTTCCTGAACCTTCTTCGTCGGAACCGTTTCTAAAGAAAGATCGCCGACGCCCTTGGCTGCGCTCCATGGTCCCGTGCAAGAATACTCAGAAAAGAAATACGGCTTCTTCCAGTGCTCTTCCAAGTTCTTGATGGCATTTTGCATTGCTCCCCTGCCGTAGGAATTGACGCCGATCATGTCGACTTCGGGAGCGTGCTTTTGGATCAGATCGATTGAACTCTTTGGGGCGTTGATGATGACGACGCACGTTAATCGGTTCGGGTTACGCCCGTGAATGACCTTCGCCATTTCGTTGACGGTTTTCAGATAGTGCTCATCCAGGTGGACCTCATTGCCGAGTCCCCACATCAGCACCGACGGGTGATCGTCGTATTGATCGAGTGTTGAGTTCAGACGATTCAGGATCTTTGGTCTGGATTCTCGGTAATCCTGCTCGTAAGTCACACCGCGCGAATTGTTGGTTCCTTGATGAGGCATCCAGATACCCAAAATCATCTTTTGATTCAGTCGCGACGCATCTTCGAGCCAAGTCTTGGTGTCCTCGCTGACGCTCCACGTGCGAATCGTATTGGCGCCATATCGAGCGGCCAATTCCATATGGTCTGTTCCTCCCGCACCTTTGATTCGGAAAGTCTTGAAGACGTTGTATCGATTCGAGAATTCAGATTTGTCTTTCGTCGATCCGATGTCTTGCAACGACGCGACGATCAGCACCGGAAGCAGCCAACGGAAAATGTTTTTGTTGTAGTTCATAGGTGATGTCGTGGGGAGAATGTCGGATCTACCAAGCCAGGATGTGGGAAGCTGTTATGGCTTTCGTTCGCTTCCCAGCATCGGCTCTTTGGTGACACCTAGACCGTGGGCAATCGAGTACTTTTCGCTCAGCCAATGCGAAGTGTTTTTCAGCGTTTCGGTATCGAGCATCGAGTCGAATATCATGATTTCGGCGATATCGCCAACAAGGTGATGCCGCCCATCGAACTCGCAGCCGATGAATCGCGGATTGTCAATCGAAACGTCGATCCAGGCTTTCGTCGTGCCCATGTCCTCGCCATTGATGAACAACTGCGAATGATTGTGTGTGTGGGAATAGAACATTGCGATCACCAAAGGAACGTCCGTCATATTTCTTTCGAGTGCCAGCCATCCACTGGTTTCATGACGTCCGTCTCGCCAAGGGGCTAAAACGCGACTGGCCAAGTAGTCCTCACGAAAACGAACGACACTGATGTTTCGGGACGACCCGAAGTTCATCAGCGTCGAAGGAACGTCCGAGTCCGATTGGCGAGGCGAAAGTTTGCCAACAAGGAAAACGGAAACATCTTTACCGGTGCTCAGAGGTTCGGTGACCATATGCTCGTTCCCGAGGAACCGGATCGCCGGTTTACCGTCGATGGATTCGCTACTCAAGTATGGCCGTTTATCGACATCCACTTGCCATGCGTTTTCGGGTCGTGTGTTTCCACCGGCAAGCTGATCGCCCCAGGACACCACGCGGTCTGATTCATCCATTTGTACTTGTCTATCCGCATCCAACCAAAGGACCAGCCCATCGTTAGGGCCGAACGGCAAGGCGGATGCGGGCAAGGTCGCGTTGGTATCTGAATGGGGAAGCTGAACAAAGCTCTTTGCGTTGGCAGCAAATTCGGCCATGGGATCGGCGTTGTTACCGACCCGCGACGCTTGATTGGTAAACAGCTTGACGCGTTCTTTCGGTTCGTTGCCGACAAGGCTTTTGTCATAGACCTGTACTTCACCTTCGAAAACGTGAATTTCAGATGCGCCGTCATCGTCGACTTGAACGCCAAACGATGTTCCTAGATCGACCGTTTCGCTGGACGGCGTTTCAACCGTGAAATTTCGCGCCCGCTCTGGAGCATACGCAGTGAGCTTTCCGGTGTGGAGCATGCATTTCCATGCAGATACGACTTCGAATTCTGCGGGACCTTCGACCACAACGGTCGCGCCACAACCAAACTCCAATGCCAGCACGCCGTTGTTGAGTGTGATCGTGCGACCGGCATCCAACTGATCCGTTCCTTCGCTCTGCCATCTTGAAGACTCAATATCGCAGTCGATCTTTTTGATCACGCGTGCAGCAAACGGTTCGTCCTTAGCCAATTTGAAGACGAAGATGGAACCGATGACCGATGCAGCGATCATCGCACCCCAAAACCAGTTTCTGCGGACGCGGTCTGGCAAACGCATTGGAGTTGCACTGACCTGCTGCCGCTGTTCGATCACGCTTGGCTGATTCGTTGAAGACTTCAACATGCGCGACAATCGAGCGTGAAGTTCCATATGTTCCAGATAGTGAGTCTGAGCCTCAGGGTGATTCGTTAAGATAGATTCGAGCTCTTTTCCGTCTTGGGCGTTCAACGAGCCATCGCACCATTTGTCTAGCAACTCGCTCAATCGGCTTGCTTGTTCATCATTCATAGCGCGGCCTCATGAATCGTGCTTTCGATGCATCTCTTTAGCATCTCGCGAAGCAAAGCGAGTCGTTTGTAAATGGAACGCGGCGTAACCGAACGCTGATTTGCGATTTCATCCACCGATTTCGTATCGCGATATCGTTCGTTGAGCAGATGCTGATCTGCGGGCGAGTGTTTTTGAAAGCAGCGAGCCAATGCTTCTTGCTTGGCTTGATCTTCGGCGAGCGATCGCGTGTCGCACAAAGCGACGTCGCAAATTTGCTGCAGCAGCGGTTCGCTCAGGTAAACATTGTGCTTTCGCTTCCGCAAATGTTTAAAAACTTCGTAGCGGGCGATCCCGCACGCCCAGCTCGCAAAATCTCGATCGGAATCGTACTGCGACCATTTTGTCCAAAGCACAACGCTGGTTTCCTGCAGAATTTCTTCGGCCTCGGTTGGTGACGGGACAAACATTTGGATGAAGCCGAGTATCTGCAACTGCGTGCGTGAGTACTGACGCACGAACTGTTCCAAGTTCTGGTTGTCCATGGGATTGCTCTGACCAATCGGTTTTTTGACGTGAACGAAAACAGTAAGCGGGCAAGCGAGTTGCCTTCGCTCGCAATGAATCGTGGCCAGAGGCAAAGATTTGAACCGAAAAACGATCCGTATTCGGGTTTTTATCGGATTGCCGCCCTTCGCAGCCCCTTGAAAAAGGGGTCTGACCCTCTCCGGCGTTTCGACTTCACAATGTTTCAGCAACGTCTCCAAGGTCAGACCCTTTTTCAAACGGCGGTTAGGCGGAAGAAAAAAAGAAAATTGCGAATTTTCGGGTTCACTTTTGGGGATCTCGCGTGGATTCACACTAACGGCAATCGGCCTCCCCTACTGAACGGCTGATGCGAACTATTTCTAACTTGTTTTTGGAAGATTCTATGTCCTTACGGCAGAACCAACGTCACGGATTCACGCTCGTCGAGCTGCTTGTTGTGATCGCAATCATTGGCGTCTTGGTCGGGCTGCTCTTGCCGGCCGTCCAAGCGGCTCGCGAAGCAGCGCGGCGAATGAGCTGCAGCAACAATTTTAAGCAAATCGGTCTTGGTATTCACAACTACCATTCGGCATATAAAAACTTGCCGATGCAAAAAGGCGGAACGGGTGGGGAATCCAGTGGCAATGTTGCCTGGCACGCCGGTTCGAGTCTGACGAACAATCGTCTTGGGCTCAGTATGCTGGTCGCACTCACGCCGTTTGTCGAGCAACAAGCGATTTGGGAGGTCATCAGCAATCCTTACGATGATGGTGCGGGTAACGTCTTTCCCGCGATGGGACCGACCACGCAAAACCCGAATTACGATCCCTGGATCACCGAGCTTCCGATGTATCGCTGTCCTAGCGATCCCGGGGTTGGCTTGCCCGCGCTGGGACGCACCAACTATGCCGCGTGTTTTGGCGATGCACTTCGGCGGTCCAATACGGGGGCCTTTGGCGACAATCTGCAATCGCCGGTCAGTGGATGGGAACAACAGACTCGCGCTGCGATGCGAGGTGTTTTCGTACCGACAAAGTTCATGAAGTTTCGTGACATATTGGACGGACTTGCCAACACGATTTGTGCCGGTGAAATCGTGACCGATCTTGGTGATAATGACATTCGTACGAATGCTCTGCTGACTGCAAACCCCAACACCGTTCGCAACAGCATTTTGTCTTGCCAGGCTTCGGTGGATCCTTTGCGTCCTCAGTTTTGGGATGCGAGCGTGATCGGAAACACGGCGACCAGTCAGAGCGGAGCAACGGCTGGCCGCGGTTTTCGTTGGGCTTCGGGCTATCTCTATCATTCGGGCTTCCAAACCATGCTGCCGCCCAATCGCGAAGTTTGTTGGGGCGGGAATCCGAGCTGGGGTCGCGAACGTGAACGTGAAGGAATCGCCACGGCCAGCAGCCGTCATCAAGGTGGTGTTCATGTTTTGATGAGCGATGGAGCCGTCAAGTTCATTACGGACTCGATCGAGTCGGGTGATCAAACGGCGAAGCCCGTTCTTCAAGCAAACACGCCGCCCGACACCGTTCCTGGTGCAGCAAGTCCTTACGGTCTTTGGGGCGCGTTGGGCACACGCGCTAACAAAGAAGTTATTCAAGAAGAACTCTAGTTCCTCCTCGCGTAACAGTATTTATGGGTCTCGTTTCATCATTTGGATGGCGAGGCCCTTTCGTTGCTAATGTCCACTGAACTTGTCTGCCACATGGCAGTCACCAAACGAAAGTAACTTTCTAATGACCAAGTACGTATTGATCGCGTGTTCTCTATTCATGATCAGCGCCGTTGGTTGCGAAGAGCCTTCGGCGAAAGTTGTCGTCGACAAGGATGAAGCGAAGGCGCTGTATGACTCGCCCGAGATTCGAGCCAAAGAAGCTGCCGCGGAGGCGGCGGCTCAGCGAGAAGCCGCTGCAGGCGGAACTGATTAGGGCTACAGTGGAGCGCAATGTCGTTGCCTAGCAAGGTTGGCGGCGACATGCGCTTCGCCCACCACGGTCGCCTACATCTTCTTCAACCGACTGGGTGCGACGCCATAGACCCGTTTGAACGCGCGAGAAAATTGGAAGGCGTCTGAGAAGCCCATGACGTCGGCGACTTCTTGGACCTTCAATCGGTTTTCGATCAGCATTTCGGCGGCATGGTTCATCCGCAACCGCAGCAGGAATTGATACGCACCGGTTTCGGAATACCGCTTGAAGAGTCGTGACACGTAGATGGAACTGACGTCACAGCCTTTCGAGACTTCTTCGATGGACGAGACGGACAGGTAATTGTTTTCGATATATCGTCGAATCGTTTCGTAGGTGTTGTATGCCGCGGGCATCGTCTTGCCATCCGTGATTCGACGCTGACGAATCTTCAAAACCAAAATTCTGGCCAACATTTGGCAGACGTCGACCGAGATGGCGCTGTGTTCGCGTGCCTCGCCCGCGATCGCATCCCACAGGTCCGTCAATTCAATTTGTCGGCCTATCAGCACGGGCCGACCGCTAAGCAGCCCGGCGGATTCCAGCAACTGTTTCGCTTCCGTGCCCACAACGTCCAAGTAATACTTCCGCATCGCTGGGGAAGAAACGTTTTCGATGCGATGCGGGATGCCGGGACCATAGGCAAACGTAACGCCCTGTCCGAGCGAAAAATGGCGATCGTCCAGCCACAAGCTGCCACTGCCTTCGGTAACCAGCTCAATCCCGAAATAGGGAAAGTCGCTTCGTTCGACGACATAGTCTTCTCGCATCCTTTCGACACCCCCACACACCACTCGCAGCGGAGCATCGAGTGGTGGATCGAGGTCCAAATAGAATCGCCGTGCATCAACCGTCTGCCGCGATATGAATGCTGGTTCAATTGACAAAGAAAACTCCGCAACAGGCTTCGGTCAAGGTTAAGTGGCCGCGAAACATTGAGCCGAAGGCAAATGTCACGACGCTAAGGATTCGTGAACTGAGCGGAATAACGCTACCCACGGGCATTTCCATGCGGCATTCAGTCGAAGTTTCGGTGGCTAGCGTCAAAACCGCTCACCGTTCCCTAGCCTCGTGCCATTGAGGCCGGAGGCTATCGGCGTGGTAACTGAGGTTGGTAATAGCTATGAGATGTTGCATCCGGCTATGGTTCATGACCATGGCATCTTCATAATGAATTTGCAATAGAACGCTCCCAGCAATTGCTGAAAATCCAACTTCGTGAGTGACGGAAGGCACGATCATCTCGGCCGGCCTGAGCGAATTTGACAGTGTCGCGTTTTGTTAGCCATGTACGGACTGCGATCGGGTCAATCCGTCCTCCCTAAGTTCCTCGTTTCGAGTTTAGAAATGAAAATCGTTACTAGTTTCCTTCTTGCGTCCGCATGTTTTCTTGCAGCGGGTTGTGGTGGCAGTGGCACCAACGAAGTCGTTACCGAAGGTCTCGAGCAGTCAAAGATTGATGAATACAATCGAATGGTTGCCGAATCGGAAGCCTCGATGATGCAGGGTGTCGAAGCGGAGAAAGCTGCCTTGAAGGCCGACCCCAAAGGTTTGAAAAGCATGGCCGAAGGCGAAGCTACGCCGTCCGCTGAATAGAGAAGGGTTCGCATTCGGCGTTTACGTCCGGCGAAGTTTGCAAATTAGATTTGGCGGTTGCTTTTGCGACCGCCGTGCCAGCTAAAAACGAAAGAGCCTCGCAACGAAAACGTCGCGAGGCTCTTTGTTTAGTCAGTCGTTATCCAAACCGTAGTGACTACAGTTCTTCTTGGATAACTTCCTTGTTCGCGCGGGTGCCAAGAGCGCCCCACAATCCGTATGGGCTCGCATCTCCAGGGCGGCGCCAACGGAAGATCGGGTAGCTGGCGGTTCCGCCGCTTGCGGCCGTACCTGCTTCGATCGAGTCGGTGATGAACTTAACCGCACCGTCCGACATCAGGATGTGCACGCCACCTTGGTGACGGCTCGATGGAGGATAGACACCTGGGTTTCCCGCGTTTTGCTGGGTGCAAAGTTCTTGGTTGGGCGGAAGCATCGTGAACATCGCGCTGAAGTTCGAAAATCCGTCTGCCCAGCGGTAACCACGACCATCGGTTGCACCAACGACAGGTGCCGTGGCTCGCCAGAACTGAGGACGCAAAGGATCGACATAATCTTGTGGCATGTCACGGCAATAGGTCGGAGCGCGGTTACGCAGGAAGTTCCAGCCGATATTCAAATTGATCGTGCGCTTGTCCTTGTCGCCCAAGTCCGTTGCGATTTCACCAGCACAAATCGTGTTGGAGAGCCCGTCCAGGATGTCGCGAAATTTCATTTGCTTGTGCATTACGAAAACGCCACGGTGAGCCGCTCGCGATTCTTCCGCCAAAACTTCGTTCGGAAGACTGCCAACGGTACCGTTGTCTCGCCAAGCACCGGTCGTGGTGCGTTCGGCCGAGTCACCCATACAAGCGGCGTAGTTTGTTCGGCCGAGTGCGGGAAGCCCTCTGCCCGGATCGCTCGGGCAGCGCAATGTTGGAATGTCGGTTGCCCATGGGGAGTAAGAAATTTGCTGGGGGGTCGGGCCCATCGCTGGCCAAATCGCCGGCGTACCGCCGTTGTTGTCACGCGGGTTCGAGATTTGCTCCCACAGAGATTGTTGCTCGATGAAAGGCGTGATGCCAACAAGGAAACTGAGGCGTTCGACGTTGCAGATGTCCGATGATCGCCACGCGTAGTCGATCGTGGGGCTCATCGTGCCGGCACCGTGAAGCGGCAATTGCTTGTAGGCACTGTGATAGTTGTGCAGTCCAAGTCCAATTTGCTTGAAGTTGTTACTGCAACTCATCCGGCGTGCAGCTTCACGTGCCGCCTGAACGGCTGGCAAAAGCAGGCCAACCAGAACGCCAATGATGGCGATAACCACCAGCAGCTCAACCAGGGTAAAGCCGCTTGTGCGGCTACGATTCGTAGACATCTCAGGTACCTCGACAGAAATTAGGAAGGAAAACCAAGCGGAAATCACGCGAAGCGAGTTTCCCCTCATCAATCGCCGCAGTTTTGGACCGGCGGTGAGACGGGGAGATAAGCGTTCGTCGACTGCCCTATTATGGGGCGATCAGAACCTTTGGACATAGCCAGATCATTCGAGGCATAGCCAAAACAAACCTCTTGGAGGTTTTTTTAGAACGGTCGACGAGCTAAAAACGCCAGTCCAGCGGGACGCTGCTGACGAGACGAGCGGACGCTGGAATCATTCTTGCTTCCGCGTTGCTTCGGTACAGGAACAGCCTAAACCTCTCGGATTCGGATCTACGCTGTTCCTCCTAAATTTGGTGCTGCTGAGATCTTGAAGATGCGGATCCATCTGTGCACAGCGTTCGGATGACTAGGCGGATTTCTGCTTGTCAACTTGACGGCGGTCGCCGATCTCTTGCAGTTTCGCGAGTTGGTATCGATGGGTTCGCAATACGTCCAGGCCCGCCAAGCCGACGACGGTTGCTAGCCCAACCGTTACCGAAAGCCACGCGGCGATCCACACGGGCCCCGGACCTATGAAGGCGGCGACCAAGATGCACACGCCGCACAACGCGATGATGATGTTCGTGCGTGTTCGCGATCGGCTGCGTTGGCGATGGTAACGCTCGTCCAATTCCGTTTGGGATTGCCCGCGATCACCCCATCCGGAAACTTCGTTCCACTGCAACCAGGCTGCGACCGAAATGAGTGTGGCGGCTAGGATCAGCGATCCGGCGAACATGTTCGATCCTCTTTCCGACCAGGGAACGCGATAACGAATGCAATCGCGTTGAGCGAAGCGATTACTGTCGATTTAGAAACGTGTGAACGACCCATACAACGGCCGCCATCGATTCGCCGCTGCAATTGGCGGGCACGTCCTGTTCGGTGTGCCAATACGATGGGTTTCCTAACCCGGGACGCGGGTAATCAAAGTCGATCAAGTCAACGGTCGGAATACGCGCGATCTGGTTCAGCGGCAGATGGTCGTCTTGAATTTCGTGGCGGATCCGCGGCACAAACGCATCGACTCGCAAATCGGACGCGACGGCCCAGATATTTTTCGCGACGTCGCGAGCAAACTTCATACTGTTGCCTTCGTAAAACAACTTGAGCTCGCGATCGCCGACCATGTCCAACAGAATGCCCGCCTGGTAAGGCACCGACGGCGGACTCGCTTTGTACTTTTCGGCGAAAAAGTTTGAACCAAGAAAATAGTCGTCGCGACCCTGCTGCCAAACAAATTCCTCGCCATCGAACAGGGCCACGTCGACTCCCACGTCGCTGGGAAGTCCGCCATCACCGAACTGGTGTGACAGTTCCATCAGCGCTGCCGTACCGCTGGCACCATCATTGGCACCCACGAAAACGCCTCGCCGGTTACGACGATCCTGGTCGGGATAGGGTCGCGTGTCGTAGTGGGCGCACAACAGATAACGCTTCGGACGATCCGAGCCCCACGACGCGATGATATTCGACATTGTGACATCGGACCCATCTTCGGGATGGCGGATGTCGAAGGACTGCATCGTGACCAAGGCACCTCGATCGGCGAAAAACGCTTTCAGATATTTCTGCTGTGAGACCATGGCGGACGATCCCGACGGGCGAGGCCCGAAGTCACACAACCGTTGCAAATAACCCATCGCGCGATCGGCATCGTATTGTGCCGGGATGGACACAGCCGACGGCGACGAATCGATAGGGCCGTCGCCGTTTCGAGCAAACCAAAACCATCCGCCAACAAAAAGCGAGGCCAACACGACGGCGGCGACCAAGCGACGGCCGAAGTGCGAGGGTGCGGGCGTGGGTGACGCCGGTGCCGCCGATGACAGCGTCGATTGGTGTGACCACGTTCGCGTCGACTTTCGGCTGGCTTCCACGTCTGCATCGCTAAGCTTCATCATCGTTGGTTTCGCCGCCGCCGGAGGTTATTCGGTCTCGATCTCTGCAATCATGCCAACTCATTGTCGCCGTTTTTCCGATGATCGCCAACCCGGATGGCCCGGCTTCATGGCGGTCCCCATCGCCCTATAATCGATCGATGATAGGCATGAATATCGTTCAGGGCGTACAATCCGACTAATCGCGTGGCCATCGGAGGGCGAACGTTAACTCCAAGGGTGCCATTTTATTTGTGTGTTCGTCGACCAACCTTGACGGACAGTATTCCCAAACGCATGTGACGCATTGATCGCGTTGCGCATTGAATAGGATTCGAATGTTACCGGCGGCGAAGAGGATGACCATGGTCCCTTGGAACTTATCGAAGTCGTTTTGCTTGACTCGTATCGCTTTCGCATTGATTGCGGTTGCGTTTGCGATCGTAAATGTTAGGGCGGCGGACGATCTGGCGAGCGATGGGGTCAAGACCGGTCAGATCATTGACATTCCCGATCCGATGACGGGTCGGGACGCCGAGGGATTGGTCGATCAGTTGAGAAGGATCAGCGAGGCGGCGGCGCCGAACACTCGCGTCACCGTCGTGCTCCATTTTTCTGCCGCTGAGAACACCGGCGAAACAATGTTCGAGGACGCATTGCGGTTGTCGCGGGCGTTGAGTAGCGACGAGTTGCGGCAAGTTCGTGTCGTCGCGTTGGTTAACGGTGAAGTCAGTGGCCATTTGACACTGCCGATCTTGGCGTCGGATTTGATGTTGGTGGGTCCCGATGCTGTGATTGCGAACGCCGCGAGGAACGAATCCGGCGACATGGAAACGATCGCGCTGGTGTATGACAAGATTGCTCGCCGCCGAGGGCTGTTCCCACCGGCCGTCGTGGCGGCGCTTGTCGACCCCGAGACCGAATTAGCGCTCGTTTCGAGCGTCGGCGGACAGCAGAGTTTTGCCGCGGGCGACGAGTTAGAACAACTTCGATCGGATGGTTCGTTGGTGGGCGAAGATGTCTACAGCGCGGCTGGTCAACCACTTCGCTTGGATGCAAGGCAATTGCGGCGTGCTCGGATCGCGGCCGGCCAGGTCGATTCGATCGAAGATGCCGCTGAGTGGTTGGACTTGGCGGAATTGAATGCGGTGGGTTCCACAAGTCTGGTCGGTGACGCCAGTGGCGTCTTGCTGGAGATCACGGGATCGGTCGCAGGCGGACGGGCGCGTCGTTGGCAAAGCAACCTTGATTCAACGCTGGGGAAAAGTTCCGATGTGAACACTTGGTTGATAAGCATCGATTCGAACGGCGGCAACTTCGACGACAGCACCACGCTAGCCGCGTCGTTTTCGAACCCGCAACCGCCGCTGCGAACCGTCGCGGGTTTCATTCGTGGTGAAGCACGCGGTGACGCGTCCTTGATCGCGCTGTCTTGCAAGCCGTTGTGGATCAAGCCGGATGCCCGCTTGGGCGGCCCCGGCGCGGCGACGATCGTTCGTGAAGACCTGGATCGATACGACGAACTGATCGAACAGATCGCATCGTCGACGAAACGGCCCGCGGCGCTGATCCGCGGGTTATTGGTTCCCGAATTAGAGACCTATCGTTACACCCACAAAAAAACCGGGCGTGTCCGCTATGCGACAGATGAAGACATCATTGCGGGTGCTGCATCGGCGGACGACCAAGAAATCGAGCGGGCAACTTGGCAACGCGGCGAACGCATTCTGTTGGACGACGGACTGACGTCCGCCGAAGCCGTCTCGCTCGGGTTGGCCGATGGTGAAAGTGAATCCCTGGAAGACGTCTCGCGTCGTTTGGGTTTGGCCGAGACACCGATGCCAGTGTCCGATCGTGGCTTGGTCCGCTTGGTGGAGCGGCTTGGACGAAACGCAACACTTTCGTTCCTGTTGTTGTTCATTGGGTTTGCGGCGCTGTCGGCGGAAGCGAATGCGCCGGGGGCCACCGTGCCTGCCTTCATCGCGCTCGTCTGTTTTGCATTGTTTTTCTGGATGAAGTTCTTGGCGGGAACGGCCGAGTGGTTGGAGTTGGTGGCCTTGTCGGTCGGGCTGATCTGTATTGCCATTGAACTGTTCGTCGTGCCCGGATTTGGCGTTTTCGGAATCGGTGGACTGGCGCTGACGGTTCTTGGCGTTGTGTTGATGACCCAGACGTTTGTCATTCCACAGAACGTTTACCAGTTGAATTTGTTCGCCAAAGGAGTCTGGCTGGCGCTCGGTGGGGCCGCCGGAATGGTCGGCGGATTCATCTTGATGCGAATCATGCTTCCGCACGTGCCGCTGTTTCGCAGCTTGGTGATGGAGGCTTCCGACACCGAAGCGCTGAATGAATCCGAGAAACTTGGGGACTATGGACACCTGATGGGACGCGTCGGTACCGCCACGACGCCGCTAAGGCCGTCAGGAAAGGCGAAGTTTGGTGATGAAATCGTACAGGTGATCAGCGACGGAACTTCTTGCTCGACCGGCGACAGCGTGCGCGTCATTTCCGTACAAGCGACGAAAGTGATCGTTGAATTGGGTGGGGACCCATGACACTGTTTTATGCCGTGATGCTATTGGTGCTTTTCTATGTGCTCTTGATTGGCGAGTTCTTGTTGCCGACGGGCGGCTTGATGGGGTTTGCCGCCGCCGCGGCGCTGATCTCGACCCTGGTCATCGCATTCTCGCACAGCCTCGCCGCCGGGGTGGTCTTTCTGGTCGTGATTGTCGTTTCGACGCCGCTGCTGATATCCGGTTTGTTGCGTGCTTGGCCCCATACACCGATCGGTCGAAGAATGCTGAATCGACGGCTAGGGCAAGTGGCCGCCGCCGGCCCACCGCGAACAACGATCAACGGGACGCGATTGGATGGCTTGGTCGGACATTGCGGCGTTGCGCTGACGCCGCTGTTGCCGAGCGGCTTGATTCTGGTCGACGGAGAAAAGATCGACGCTTTGAGTATCGGCATGCCCATTGAAGCGGGCGACGCCGTCAAAGTCACGCGAGTTTCCGCAGGCCGGGTTCAAGTGCGCCACTTGACCGAAGAAGACAACACTGGCAGCGATGGCGACGCGGTGCCGGTGTCACCGCCGTCCCTCGAGCAATCTCTAGAGTCTCTTGATTTCGAATAGGCGTCATCCGCCGATTGAAACAGCTTCCTGGTTTGGCGTTCGCTCGTCAGCTTCGTGATCGACGGTCAAATTCGAAACCGGAATGGTGAACCGAAATCGTGTTCCGCCGGTGGGTGAATCTTCAATCCAAATCTTTCCGTTGGAACGCTCGACGATTCTCTGGCATATCGACAGTCCGATACCGGTCCCTTGATAGGCCGTTCGGCTGTGTAGTCGTTTAAAGATTCCGAACACCTGTTCACGGAATTCGGGTTCGATGCCGATTCCATTGTCATCGACATGGAACAGCCAATCCTCACCGCTTCTCTGCGCGTCGATATGAACCGTTGGAGCCGCTTGATCGCGGTACTTGATCGCGTTGCCAATCAAGTTTTGCATCAGCTGTACCATTTGAGTCGGATCTCCCATGACCACCGGCAGTCGACCAACAGTGACAACGGCATCGGATTCATCGATCGGCGCAGACAAGTCGTCGACTGCGATCCGAACGATGTCGTTCATGTCGACACATTCCGCGCGAGAATATTCTTCCTGGATTCGCGAATACGAAAGTAGGGCTTGGATGAGCTGTCGCATCCGCCGCGCACCGTCAGAGATATATCCCATGTATCGACGACCATCTTCATCAATTTGGTCGATGCAGTCTTCTTCCAGAAGCTCGCAAAAGGAAATCACCTTGCGAAGCGGTTCCTGCAAATCGTGGGACGCAACGTACGCGAATTGCGCGAGTTCGCTGTTGCTGCGCTCAAGCTGCTCGTTGGATTTTTGCAGCGCAAGATGGGACTCTTTTTGTGCCGATATGTCGGCGGCGACCGCAAGATACCCGCTAACGTTTCCGTTGTCGTCATGCAAAGCCGTCAAGGTAACGAGCGCCGGAAACCTAGTTCCGTCTTTGCGAACATAGGTCCATTCCCTCTGTGCCGTTTTTCCGTCGACGCACATCGCAATGATGGCTTGGAATCCAGCAGTGACGGGGCGAGACAACTCATGGGCCAGCTCGTCCGCACGTTTCTGAAGCTCGGCCGCGTCGTGAAGGACGACCGGCGTGGCTTTCAGCACCAATTCGTCTTGCGTATATCCCAGCATCTTTTCCGCCGTCTTGTTCATCGACAAGATGGTACCGTCGAAGTCGGTGGAAACCATCGAGACGCCGGCCGCGTCTTGGATCGCCGCTTGCATCTGCAAGGTCTGGCTTAGCTTTTGGGCAGCCGCCTGTTTCGAGGTGATGTCGGTATTCGCACCAAGCAATCGAGTCGCCCTGCCTTCGCGATCGGAAATGACGACGGCCCGCGCCAGCAAGTGGCGGATCTCGCCGCCGGGTGTCGTGATGCGATACTGGGCGTCGAATATCTCACCGTTCCGGATCGAGTGCTGCAGCGAGTCTTTGAGGGCCGATCGGTCCTCTGGGTGGACGCAGTCGAGCATCGAATCGAAATCGGGGGCAAACGACTTGGGAGACTGTTGAAATAGTCGGAACATTGCATCGTTCCATTTGAATCGACGTGATGCGACGTCAAAGTCAAAGATGCCGATCTGGTTGACGCTTGCGGCCAGGCTAAATCTTGCCAGCTCATCCGTCATGGTGTCGGCAAGGCCGAGCGCTTGACGTGCTCGAACAGAAACCAAATAGAACAGTCCGATCAACATGACATCGATCAAGATTCCGGCGACCAAGATGGACGTCGATCGCGAACGGTCGATCGATTGTCGAAACGATTGAGTCGTCCAAATATCAAACGTCCAAGTGCGGCCGTAGAGTTCGACCGAAGTGGTCTTGCGTAACAGCGGATCAGGATCAAAGTCTGGTTCAGAAGTCACATGTTCGTCGAAAAGCGTCTCTGAAGCGTCGCTGATGCGAATGCCGACACGTCGTCGATCTTTATCCAGCACTCCTGCCATTAGTTCACGTACGACAAACGGCGCATAGACGATGCCTTGAAAGTCTTTCGCGGGCGTGGTTTTGTCCGACGCGGATGGCTTGCCGTAGTAGGGCACGAAAAACAGAAAGCCGGGCGTTTGGGCCGAATCTTGAACCAAGACGATCGGGCCGGTGACTTGCGCGGTCCCCGTGTCGCGTGCCTTTCGGGCCGCAGTGATTCGATTCACTTCATGGGCGATGTCCAAACCGATCGCTTTCGAATTCTTGTCGACCGGTGTGATCGCAACGATTGGCCAGCATTCGTCTTGATCGTGCGGTGGGAAGATATGAAAGCCGGCGCGATCTTGGCGCTGGGAATTTACGAACGACTCAAGTTTCTGTTTTTCGAATCTCGTGATCAATCCCATCCCGTTGACTTCGGGAAACCGTTGATCCAGTTCAAGTTTGGTCGCGTAGTCGTCCCACTTATTGTGATTCACTTCGCTGTCGCATGATGTCACAAACGCGGCCCCGGCCCACAACGCCTGCTCACACTTTGTCAAACGATCGACGACCAACGATACAGCCTGATCGGATTCTCGATCGAATTGAAGCTGGGTCTTCGCCGCCTGTTGGACGGTGGCGTAGTACCAAGCAACGAAAGTCAGTCCAAGTGAAAGAGCAATGACAAGCCAGTGAAACCACTGAAATGTTCCGGCTTTCTCGAGCCTTTGCCGCGCCGAGGCGGTTGACTGTTCGATGTATTTGATCATGTCTTACTAGCGCAAACGCGGTTTCGGCCTGACTGTTTCGCGCTGTACAACGCTAGATCGGCGCGGTGGAGTGATTCCTCGAGACCATCGGCAAGCTGGACTTGCGTGATTCCGATACTGGCAGTCACGGAGATGCGATTGCCATCAATGACCAGCGGCGCGTCCTCGATGTTTCTTAACAGCGCTTCTGCGTATGCGAACGTCGAATCAACATTTGATTCGGGAATCAAAAGTGCAAACTCTTCGCCACCGAAACGAGTTGCTTGGACGTCATCACCAGCGTACTGGCGAACGACACTGGCGACGTGTTGCAGCATCCGGTCGCCGACCAAGTGCCCGAATTCGCTGTTGATGGACTTGAAGTTGTCGATGTCCAGGATCGCGACAGATAGGTGATCGCATTTCGCAAGCATCCGTTCAAAATCGCTGCTGAGCATCCGACGATTCGGAAGTCCCGTCAGCATGTCCGTGTGAGCGTCGGCGGCCAATCCAAGCACCGTATTTTGGCGTGCGATTGCAAACACCAATGCGCGTGAGAGCGAACGGCTGTCGAGCGAGTTTTTAGCGATGAAGTCTTGGGCGCCGGTTTCGATCGCTGTTAAACCTAACGCTTCGTCGTCATTGCCGGTCAACACGACGATCGGAATTCGAGCGTCGATGCTTCGAATCACCCTCAGCGACTCGATCCCACAACCGTCTGGCATGCCGAGATCCAGCAAGCAGACATTGAAATCCGTTGCTTCTAACTGCTTCATCGCAGCGGAAAGGGTACCCGCAACCACGACATCAAATTTGTAGTAAACAGACTGCTTCAAGGTCCTTGAGACCAGGAAGGCGTCGGATTCTTCGTCTTCAACCAGCAGGATTTGGATGTATGGGTTCATGTGGGGCGCCCCGGATGTTTTTGTCAGCTTCTTCAGATCAAAAATGTTCGCGACTGAGACGTTGAATCAGTTCTCGGTTCAGCGGTTTCGGTTCGGCGCCGATCAATCGAGGAATGCGCTCGACATACTCGGCCGACATTTCACCGACGGACGTCGATAGAATCAGAATCAAGGGTTTCTCGCGGTTGGAATCCCAGAGCGTTTCGAAAGCCGTGATGAACTCGAACCCGTTCATCCGTGGCATGTTGATGTCCAGGCAAATCAGATCAATGTCGCTCGCCGATTGGCGCAAGTATTGGAGCGCAGCTTCTGGTTCTTCGAAAACGATGATGTCGTCGACCAGACCGGAATTTTTCAGCGACCGCGAGTGCAGAAAGTTATCCATGCCGTCATCATCAACGAGCATGACTCGTCGAATCGGTTTAGCTTGGCTGTCGAGGTTTGGTTGCATGGAAGACTTCTCGCGTTTGCCAACGAACGGAGACTTGCAGACGTCTCAATCGCGATGATGCGTTCGTCGCATAGTCTCTGGGCGTCCATGGCTTAACTAACAAAGCCACTATCCGTGCCCGTAAAAAACGCCAGATGATCTATACAAATAGACCGTTGCTCGCTTTTCGCGGGAAAAGCGACGGGAAGCGTGCGTAGATTTTTATAAAGCCGACGCTGCTGGAAGAAGCGAACGATTGTAGGGAAGGCAAGGATTCGTTCGGCAGCAGCAGCGTTTCGTCGCCTTCGTTCGGCCACATGTGTTGTGACGGAAGCGGGCTGCAATGGGGCGATCGGTCCGATGGTTCGGCGGCAAAGACAGCGTGGGTGTCGACGCGCCTCATTTCACCCTCCTTGGGGGCATGGGCGTGGACACAATTCTTTGAAGTCCCTCCTTCCCAATTTCATGGCCGTTGGACGCCATCGATCTTGAACCACAACCGATTGAGCCAGCGTAGCTAAGAAGCGTTCATCGTTGCATCGAGGCAAAGCCGCGACACGTCAGGGATTGGAGCTTGCCGCTCCGGCCCGGTCATCGTTGCCGCTAGCTGGCAGAAACGAAGTTTGCCAGCGGAGCGCGGTTCAACTTTGCGTCGCCACCCGAACGGTTGACCGATCCGACGAACACTTCAGCCTTTGATTCCGAAGTCGCCAGTTTGGCAATGCGATTTGCGGCACCGGTCGCTTTCGAGGCGGGCGTGTTCGCGATCGCCGGACGACCGACCCGTTGGGATTCGGGATGTGCGAACAATTGGGCCAGGTCATCGATTTCCGCGTCACCGTCCAGTTCGACTTCGATCTCTTGTTTTTGGGTTTCGATCTTTTGCAGTTCCCCGCGAACCACTCGAACTTCACGGGGAGCTTCGATTCCGATGCGAACGCTGTTTCCTCGAACGCGGATCAAGGTGATTTTGATGTCGTCGCCGATCAGGATTTGTTCGTCAACTTTACGGGTGAGAACCAACATGGCAGAGTCCTTTGCTTGAGATTGCTTCGAGAAGTTTTGTTTGCGTCGTTTGTTTTCCACCAGCCGGTTGGCTGATGATGAATGGTTAATGCACAGAGTGTGCCAATGTCCGACGCACGATTTCGGATTCGCTCGCAAGTTGTTTCTCGGAAAGGATTTGCGTGGAATTTGGGGTTTTCGGCAGCAGTGACTTCGGCATTCGAAAGCGAACTTCTTACAATCGATTGCAATTCTGGGGTGGTGGAAACCAATCGACTTTAGCCCAAACGCGCTATGGAAAAAGATTTCTCAAATCTGGTCTTGACCCGGTTTGGCGGCACTTCCAGAATCCCTAGTCGCTTGCGGCGTGGGTCGAAACCAATGAAGATCAGGTCGACACCGCTGTTTTGCAATGGAATGCAGGAATCGAAATTTGCCCGCTGGTAAGAGGTTTGCGCCTCGTTGATCGCCGGGTGGACCGATTGAACAAGTTTCGCCAACTTGGTTGAGTGAGACGCCCAGGGAAGGTCATGCGCGAGCATTTCTTTTTTGCCTCACGAAAAGGCTGTTTTCGAGCCTATTCGCGGTCATCGGTGTCTCGTTTTTCCTTTGGTCGCATCATGGAGTTCTCGTTTGTCCCTTCCCACGGACCTCGATCTGAAAGAGCGGGTTAGAAGCGCCATCGACATTGTCGATGTTGTCGGTGCGACGCTGGAGTTGCAGCCTCAGGGGCGCAACTTTGTCACCCGTTGTCCGTGGCACAACGACCGTCGGCCGTCGATGACGGTCAACCAGGAACGTCAAACGTGGAAGTGTTGGCCCTGTGATATCGGCGGCGACGTTTTCAGCTTTGTCATGCGTCGCGACGGAGTCGATTTTCCGGCCGCGATTCGCACGTTGGCCGAGTTGGCAGGCATCCCGATCGAGCAATACACGCGAGGAAAGAAGACACAGCCGGGTGCGCCGGACGATCGCGAAACACTTTTTGCGGCAATGAAGCTGGTATGCGACGAGTACTTCGAAATCCTGGAGTCGGGCCAAACGGACGACGCCAAGATCGCCCGTGACTATTTGGCCGAGCGTGGCATCGATGACGAAAACCGGAATCGTTTTCGTGTCGGCTTTGCGCCCGATTCCTGGTCGTACGCAGTGGATCTGCTGAAGAAGAACAAGTTCAGCGGCGAAGTCGCACAGGCCGCCGGGATCGCTTCGGCTCGGCAATCGGGCGACGGTGAAGTCGATATGTTTCGTGGTCGATTGATGTTCCCGATCCACGACTTGCAAAACCGTCCCATCAGCATGGGCGGGCGATTGATTCCGGGCATTGCCGCAAAGCACGGCGACAAAGCCGGCCCGAAATACATCAACGGTCGCGAGACTTTGTTGTTCCGCAAGTCGAATCAGCTTTACGGATTGCAGTTGGCTCGCGAATCAATACGGCGGCAAGGCGAAGTGTTGGTGATGGAAGGATACACCGACGTCGTCGCCGCTAGGCAGTCGGGTGTCGAGCCTGTGGTTGCGGTGCTGGGGACGGCATTGGGTGAAGCGCACGTCAAGATATTGAAGCGATTTGCCCAGCGGGTCGTGTTGGTGCTTGATGGTGACGCGGCCGGCCAAACGCGGGCGGATCAGGTGCTGGAACTATTCGTCGGCGCGGACGTGGACCTGCGAGTGCTGACGCTGCCCGAAGGGAACGATCCGGCGGATTACTTGCAATCCCAGGGGCGAGAATCGTTTGATCGCTTGGTTGCCGATGCACCCGATGCGCTGGATCACAAGCTGTCACGCTTGACCGAAGGCGTCGACTTCACGCGTGATACGCACGCGGTGACGACCGCCGTCGATACCATGTTAAAGATTGTCGCAAAGGCGCCGCCGAGTCTTCGGGTCGACCAATTGCTGGTCCGCCTTTCGCACAGTTTCGAGCTCAAAACCGAACGGCTAGAACAACGGCTTGAAGCGCTGCGAGTCGAATCGCGACAACGATCGAAGGTCGCCATCGAAGCCAAAGCGAATTCGAGACCGCAGTCCAAACGCGACGTTTCTAAAGGCAAGTCGTTTGATCCGAATGCTGCATTTGCGGAAGCTGGGGAAGGCGAAGATTCCCACGGTGATACCGCTTCGTATGGTGACTCGTTTGGCCCGACCCGCAGTCCGTCTGGCTGTTCCGATCCGTCACCCCGTTTGACGCCGCTGACGGGTTTGGATCGACAGTTCTTTGAAACGCTGATCGAAGTTCCCGACTTAGCCGCGATGGCGGTCGAAGTGATCGATCCCGATTGGTTCGAGTCCACAACCGCCGTGATGTTGATGACGGCGTACCAAGATTTGGAACTCGCCGGTCGCGAACTTGATGCGGACGCATTGTTGTTGTTAGTCGAAAACGAACAGTTGAAGAACCAGATCGTAACACTCCAAGAACGTGTGCGCGATCGCTTGGGAAAGCTTCCCGAGACTCCGGAGGAACGGTACGCGATGATTTTGACACGCTTCCGCGAACGCGCATTCACGCACGAGAAAACACGGCAAATTGAACAGCTCGCCTCGGCTTCGATGGATGAAGACGAGGAGATCGCTTTACTGAACCGTCTACTTGAAGAAGACCGCCAAAGACGAGGAATCAAAGCCGACTAGAAAAAAAGAATTCAGAAAGTTCTGAATATGACCAAACTCAGCTAGGCAGAATTTTGAATCCGGGACACAATCTTCGTCCCGTGAACGAATGAAAAAAACGCCCGCACGTTTTTAACACTTGAAACAGGAGTTTCGCCAGCAAGTCGAAAGACACAATCGTTCCGAGAATCAGGAAATGGAATTTCACACGACCCAGCGCTTCAAGACGACGCGCACTTTAAAAGGTTTGCAAGATGCAATTGATGGACCAACACCTTTCGTCGCTGATCACCCGAGGACTTCAGGAAGGATTCCTGACCTACGCTGAGGTGAACGCTTATCTGCCCGACGAAGACGTCAATCCCGAAAAGCTCGAGAGCTTGTTGCTGGCAATCGAGCACCACGGCATTGAGCTAGTAGAAGTCAAAGCCAAGGCCCTCCGCCCCGTTCAAACAGTCACGCGAGCCGCAACCGCAGCGGCCCTTGAGAAAAAGTTGGCAGCCGCAAAGGCAGCGGCGATGGATGCCGCCGGCACACTCGGTGAAGATGCAATCGACGCCGTCGCGCCTGCCGACGAAGCCGATGATGATTCGGATGATGACGACGCCGTCGTCCTGGTATCGCCCAGTGATCTGCCCAAGGCCAGCGACGATCCTATTCGCATGTATCTGAGCCAAATGGCTGAGATTCCATTGCTTAGCCGCGAAGAAGAGATCTCGCTGGCGAAGAAGATTGAAATCAATCGTCGCCGATTTCGCCGGGCTCTTTTGGAATCCGACTACGCCATGCGTGCCACCGTCGCAACACTGACGCGAGTTCATGCGGGTGAGTTGCCGTTCGATCGCACGATCAAGGTTTCGTTGACGGAACGTCTGACCAAAGAGCAAATCACGGCTCGGATGCCACACAACTTGCGAAGTCTGGATCACTTGATCCGTCAAAACAAAGAAGACTTTGACTTGATGGTTCGTCGCAGCACATCGCCTCGATTGAAGGCTGAAATTCGCCGCCGATTTATCTCCAACCGACGCAAGTGTTTGCAGTTGGTGGAAGAGTTGAGCTTGCGAAGCCGCCGCGTGACGCCGTTGTTGAAGCAATTGGAAGACATCTCGCGACGCATGAATTTCATTCGCCAGCAACTGGCCGATCTCGGTCGCGATGCTATCAGCCGCGACGAAGCTGCCGACCTGAAGCAAGAGCTTCGCGAGTTGATGTTGGTCACTCAAGAGAGCCCCAAGAGCCTGCATAACCGCATGGTGAAGGCTCGCAAATACTTTGACGAGTACGAATCGACCAAGCGAGAACTAAGCAGCGGAAACCTACGGTTGGTCGTTTCGATCGCCAAGAAGTATCGCAACCGCGGTCTGTCGTTCTTGGACTTGATCCAAGAAGGCAATACGGGATTGATGCGAGCCGTCGACAAGTATGAATATCGTCGCGGATTCAAGTTCAGCACCTACGCGACTTGGTGGATCCGTCAAGCGATCACGCGAGCGATTGCCGATCAGGCACGAACGATTCGTATCCCCGTTCACATGATCGATGTGCTCAGCAAATTGCGTCAGGCACAAAAGCGTCTGACCCAAGATCTTCGTCGCGAACCAACGTACGAAGAAATCGCATTAGAAACCGAAGTCCCGATCGAAGAAGTTCGTCGAGTGATGGACATTGGTCGTCACCCGGTCAGCCTGGATCGTCCGGTCGGCGAAGGTGAAGACAGCAGCTTCGGCGAATTCATTCAAGACAGCGATAGCCACAACCCGGTTAAGAATGCCGCAAGCAGTATCTTGCGAGGCAAAATCGACGAATTGTTGAAGACGTTGACTTTCCGCGAACGCGAAATCATTCGTTTGCGATACGGCTTGGTCGACGGATACAGCTACACGCTGGAAGAGTGCGGTCGGATTTTTAAAGTGACTCGCGAGCGAGTTCGACAAATCGAAGCCAAGGCCGTTGCAAAGCTGCAAAGCCCATCGCGTTCGGATCGCTTGAGTTCGTTTCTGAAAACAGCCGCGTAAGTCGACGTCACGTCGTCCGATTTCATTTCGTTCGAAACGGTTGACTCAAAACGACTGCTTCTACCAAATCGCGGGTTCCTTTTGCGGAGCTCGCGATTTTTTCAATGTCCGGTCGATCACCGGGTACCGTCAACCGACCATTCGCGTAGGCCAACATCTTGGTCGCCATCGAGCGGGTGAACTGCGACTTCCGAGTCAGTAAAATTCGCTTCAGGTCGCGGATGTCTTGGAACGGTTTTCCATCGGGCAATTCACCCGATGGATCGATCTTTGCGTTCCGCGCGTACGCGTTTCGCCATTTTCCGATCGGGTCATAGTTTTCCAGCGCGAAACCGAGCGGATCGATTTTTCGGTGGCAATCGTAGCACGTCGCCACGTCTCGATGCTTGGACAATTGATCGCGGATCGTTTTGGCGCCGCGGGTGTCCGGGTCCAGCGGTTCAACGTCGGGTGGCGGAGGCGATGGAGGCGTCCCCAAAAAGTTCTCTAGCATCCAAACACCCCGAACAACCGGTGATGTGTCGATTCCGTTGGCGCTGACTGTCAACACGCTGGCTTGTCCCAGCAATCCGCCCCGCCGTTTGTCGCTGATCGCCGTCAATGCAAACGATTGTTCGGCGGGTGACTGCATGCCGTACAGCGCGGCGAGCGCAGGATTCACGAACGTAAAATCGGAATCAATGAAATTCTCGACGGGAAGGTTCTCGGCCAATTGATGTCGAAAGAACATCTGGGTCTCCTGACGCATCGCTGCACCCAGATCGTGGCGATAAAAATCGCGAAAAGTGTCACGGTCCGGTGGCGCGGAACCCAGTTCGTTCAGCGCCAACCAGCTGTCCAGAAATCCACGAACGAAGGCATCTGACTTGGGATCGCCGAGTAATCGTCGGACTTGGTTGCGAATGGCATCGTCACCGCTGAGCTTGCCTTCATCGGCCAGCCGACGCAGTTTTTCGTCCGGCATCGACGCCCAAAGGAAGTACGAGATGCGGGATGCAAGTGCATGCTGTGAAAGTGGTTCGCCATCATCGCTTGAAGTCTCGTCCAAAAACAAGAAATGGGGTGAACAGAGTATCGTCTTGAACCCGTCGGCGATCGCGTTGACTTGGCTACGTCCGGCACGCTGGCGAACTTCGACCATTTGCATGATGCGGTCGACTTCAGCGTCGGATGCTTGCCGGCGATAGGCAAGCGACGCAAACCGGCGGAAGTGATCGCGGACAGTGCCTTCGTCGATCGTTTCACCCGCCGCAAGGCGCTGGAAATCGTCGCCGAAGAGCACACGTTGGCTCTGTGTCGGCCATTGCGCGAGTATCGGGCCGGTGATTTCGATCTCGTGAATCCGAATCTGGGGCAATTTTCCGTGAACGATCGCGTTTCGGCGGAGTTCGACGATCCCGTTGATGCCTTTTGGGAACATGTTCGGATACTTCTTGACAAGCTTGCCCCACAAGTTTCGCGAATCCATCAAGCCGTTTCGAAACGTAAAGCGGGGTGTGTATCCGCGGTCAAGCGGAACTCGAACGGTGTACCACTTCGGTTCGTCGGCCAGTTCGAGTTCTGCAAGCAGCGGTTCGATGGGCTGGGGCAGATGAAGATCGCCGACCGTGGCGTCGCCCGGGACAATTCCCAGTCGAAAGGGTTGATCGCGATCGGTGCCGATAAACGCATGGTCGTAGGGGTGGTTGCGATTGACCGCTTCGGCACGTAGACGTATTTCGTATACGCCGTCGTGGGGAACACCTTCCGCGAACGCCAGAATTGGACCATAGGCACCTTCCGGTTTGTCGGCACCGACGACATCGTAAAGCGTCATATGCTTGAATCGATTGGACGTTCGATGGACGTTGTCGATTTCGGGCTGTTGTCGGAAACTGTCTCGGAAAGACCAAGTTCGAGCGGGTGGTTTTTCAAGGGGATAGAACGCTCGCTCAATCACTTGCTCGGCAGCGTTCAAATAGGCCGTTAACAGGTGAGACGACGTCACCAAGTTTTCGCCGATGTTGTCGAGATGTTCGACCCGCTGGTCTCTGGGGAACCGGGTCGTTGGATCAAAAATGGTGATGTCGAGGTCGAGAAGATCTCGAATGGTGTTGCGGTACTCTCGTGCGTTCAAACGCCGAATCACGGAACGATTGGATGTCTCCACTCGCGACGCGTGATATTGCTGGATCACATCGGTCAGAGCATCAATCGCAATGCGACGCTGCTGGTCGTTCGGCTGGTCGGCTTCGGGCGGCGGCATTTCGGACAAATTTAATTGGTCCAGCATGTCTTGATAGTCAACCAAGACTTCGTCGTCCGAAATCACTGCAGCGAGCGATTCAAACGATCGATCGCCTTTCGGATCGTCGTCGCCGTGACATTCGATGCAGTAGTTTTCAACGAACGGTTGGATCGCCGACGCAAACTTCGATTCGGGCGGGGGCGGGTCGGCAGCGACGGGGGAAGACATTGCGATCACGAAGGTCGCGCCAAGAGTTGCAATTCGCATCTTCATACGGTTTCAAATCCGGTCAGCGTTCCCGTGCTGGTCGCAAACGATTCGGTTTCGACGCCGAACTGTTGCAGCATCGTTAAAAACAGATTCGACAGCGGCCGTCGACGATTCTTTTCCGACGGCATCTCAAGCAACGTTTGATGCTTAAACCCACCGCCGGCCAACACGACGGGAAGGTCGTTGTTGGTATGCGAGTTCGCGTTCCCCATGCCGCTGCCAAAGAGGGCCATCGTATGATCCAACAGCGTTCCATCCGATTCTGGTTCGCGAATCGACGACAGTCGATCAAGGAAGCGTGCGAACTGTTCCACCTGATAGCGTTCGATTTGAACTAACAGATCGATGTTCTGTTGAACTTGTCCATGGTGCGAAAGACCGTGGTAACCCTTCTTAATTCCTAAATCGGACGCCGCGAAACTGCCGCCGACTTCGATCGTCGCAACGCGTGTCGAATCGGTTTGCAGCGCCAATGCGATCAGGTCGTAGATCTTGGGAAGGTCATGCGTCAGACCCTGATCCGACGGTTCGTCGATGGTGGCTTTCGGTTTAGCAACCTTCTGCCACCGTCGGTCGAGTTCGAGTCGCAATTCGACTTCACGGACGGATGACAAGTATTCGTCCAATTTATCTTTGTCGCGCGGGTTCAGGCGACGCGAGAGTGAATTGGCATCGCCCAACACAGCATCAAGAATCGAACCCTGCAGATCGATTCGATCAAAGGCTTTCGTTTTGGCGTCTTTGTTGGTGTCGACGAACAGCATGCGAAACAGTTCGCGTGGTCCTTGGATCGGCGGTACGCGTGTCCCTGTCCGAGTCCAGCTCATCCGACAACCGCCATGCAATCCGGATTCGCTGCCGACGGTCAATGACGGAAATCGAGTTTGCGATCCGACGTGCTCCGCCGCTCGTTGATCCAGACTGATTCCACCGTCGGGCATTCCGCCTGCATCGACAGCCTTGACGCCCGTTAGAAACGTGTGGACAGCGAAGTGACCGCCCTTCAGGCCGTGATCGAGATGTGAGAACAGCGTGAAGTTGCGACGGTGTTTTTCAAGTGGGGTCAGCAGCGGTGACAACTTCGCCGACGCGTCGCTGTGCGTTTTATCGATCGCGGGCCAGAACGCGCCCGGGTACATTCCAAACTCGTTCCCGACGCACACCATCCGCTTGGGCGGCGACGGCAACTGGCGTTTCGCATCGACCGCGCTGGCCCGCGTGTTGGAAGCAAGCGATGGTAGGGCAATGGAAATGCCAGCAGCTTTCAAAAAGCCGCGGCGGGGGGACGTGGTCGTCGCCATAACGTTTTCTCAGCAAGAGTAAGGTGGGAACCCTATTGTAGCTGAGACACCTTGACGCGCGACCCGTCTAGTTCGACTTGGTCACGATTTTTGCGACTAGTTCCGCGTCAAATCCCAGGCGTCTAGCCAAGTGGTCTCGGTCGCTTCCATCCCAAAGTCTTGCTCTAACCTTTCGGCCATGTCCGGCAAGTGACCGGCCCCGTAAAACACAGCCACATTTTCTTTGCCCTTGGCAAGGTCGTCTTCTAGGACTTCAAAGGCTTTGATATTGCGGCCTTTGATCAGTGTGTTGTGGCCACTGGCATCGTCCATTCCCGCCGTCACCAATTCGATGTCGACCAATTGGCGAGCCATGGCTTGTTTCATTTTCTTGGATCGGTCGTTGCTGAACAGTGCGAACAACATGCCTGCATCGCCGCCGTTGCCGGACGCTTGCGACGCTAGTCCCGCGCCCATCATTCGAGCGACCATTTTCCAAACGCTATCGCCGCGTTTTTCGAGATCTTCGACAAATTCCTCGGGGCTCATATCGGCGTGACGAAAATTGGTCGCCATGTAGTCTATGATCTCGAGTTGGTACTCGAGATTCAGCATGTCCTTCATGCCGGTTTGCATCGATGCGAGAACGCTGCGCCGATCTTTCAAATCTTCGGGGCGAATACGAGTTCCGTCCGGTGCAACCAATTCGTACAACACGCTGTCGTATCGGGACAATCGATCGTTCAAGTCGTTATAATATTCCCGCTGACCGATGTGGACGACGCCGACCAGATCGACAATTTTGCCCGCGTGCTGCGTGTCTGGTTTGCCGCGAAAACGAACGATCGCTGTTTGCAGTGCTTTAGGTTTGTCGTCATCCGTTTTCGCGAATCGGATGTAGAGTTCGTCAACCAGCGTTTTGCCATCGTCATCTGCTGCGTCTTGAGGCGAGTCGGCAACCGGTGGGTCGGCAACCGCAGTTTGTGCATTGGCCACCGCCGATGCAAAGGCAAAGATCAATCCGAGCGAAACAATAATCCAGCGCATTCATCCGGCCTCTGGGAAAGCGGTCGACGTCTCTAACGACCGCAATTGCGACCGCTCACTTCCCGTAGGATAGCGCTTCGGACCTGATACGGCAACTTGCGTTCGTTCCGGGACGGAAAGAGCGTGTCTCAGCGATTGAAAAATCTGGCGACGACGTTTCGGACGTCTTCGCATTAAGCGCTGAAATTCAGTCCGTTCGACGCTCCAGACGGCTCTGCGTTCCGCACGGGCTCGGTTGTCGCCTGTTTGGAAGTCAGTTCTTGCGCACACACGGCACGCCATGTCTCGGCTTCCAGTTCAAGGACAAGGCGAATGTCGTCGATGGCAGCAAAATCGCTGTTGTCTTCCGCCAGCACCAAGTGTTTCGACAGAAACACATACAGATCGCTGATCTGGTTACAGAGTTTCTTTTCGTCAGGGTCGGGACTTCCTGCGATTCCGCTAAGCAACTCGCCAATCAGTTCTAGCAAACTAAGCGAGTGTTCGTTCGGCCCGAGCTGTTCACCGTTTTTCCAAACCCTCGCCAACGTGGCGGCAACTTCTACGGCCCGCTCGGTCACCATCAGACGCAATCGCGCCGGTGACGCCATTCGGATCGCAGACTCGAAATACTGGTCGCTGCCGAAGCCTTGGCGCGGACGAAAATTTTCGGGATTGGTCGACATGGTCATCCTTGATGGGTCTTGAAAGCCAGCTCGGTCTAGCTGCCGTCGATAGTGATGCGTTGAATCTGGTCGATTGCTGAACTGTTGCTTTGCAGCTTCGATATCGCAGTCTCATTCGCATAAAACGTTGCAAGCAATCGATCGCGTTCTTTGTCTAATCGAGCGTTCATCTTGTCGACTTGCGTACTGTTGCGTTCGATTTGCAAACCCAACGTATCCGTTTTATTCAGCAGTAGGCCTCCGTCGACACCAGCGATACGATCGGACAGCTCGTCCAGTCGATTTGCAAGGCCGGTTTCATCGGTCGCGAAGAACGCTTGCACGTTTTCCCGATTGCTTTCCAGTGCGGCGACCAACTTGTCGTTGTCGAGCTCTAGTTTTCCGCCGGTTGCAAACTTGATCCCGACTTGCCCAACCGACTTGATTGGTCCTGCACCATTGACAGTGCCCGACAAAAGACGACTGAATCCGGTTGTGATTCGTTGAACCTCGCTTGATCCAAACAGCAATCCGACTTCGTTCGAGTCGGCATTGAAGAAGGTCAGAGAGTCAACTTTTGTGATCAGTTTGTTGTATTGATCGACGAACGTTTTTGCTGCTGATTCAACTGCTTTGGAGTCTTCTGCAACGGTGATCGTGATCGGCGAATCAGAAAGTTCCTTCAGAGTGAATACCAAGCCGGTCGATTCGGTGGAAGCAGAAGACGTTGATCCCGTTAGAGCCGATACGCTTTCGCCATTGATGGTTTGCGTTTTAGCGGTACCTGCGATTCCAAGACTCGATGCGGCAAGGCCGTTGCCGACATCAGAAACTGTCAGTGTCTTGTTTCCCCCCGCGGTATCAATCAATGTGATTCCGGCGCCGTCTTCGCTGATGGACGCGGTCACGCCAATGTCGAGAGCATTGACCGCATCGATGAAGCTACCGACCGTTTTGATACCCTGAGTGGTGATATTGATCGCGCTTGTCTTTCCGGCACTGTCAGTCAACGTGAAGCTACCGGAAGCCGCGGACCCCGAAAGTGAGCTCAGCAGTGATGCCGAGGTAATTGGCTCGGATCCCGCAGCGCCATCAATGTCGAACACTCCGTCGCTGCTTGTTACGAAACGTTCCAATCCTTCGTCGGTTGAAACTGCAATCAACGCATCACGGCCGCGGCTTTCGGTCCGGAGGTCCAAGTCGAAGCCGGTCGTGTTGATCGCAAACTGTCCCTGGCCGCCGGCGGTGTTGCTGCGGATGCGGAGGGCGAACGTGCCGTCCGAGTTGGATTGGATCGAAGATGTGCCGTAGCGACCGTCCTGGTTGATTTTCTCAACCAGAGACGCAAGTGTATCGGTCTCGGTGACTTCAATGACATTGGATTGGGTGCCGACGAGCGCTGAGACGCTTTGACCGCCAATGGTTTGGGCGGTTGCTGCTCCGGCGATTCCTAGGCTTTTTGCAGCTGTTCCCGACCCGGCGTCACGAATAGTGAGTGTCTCGGAGCCAGCAGCATTATCGACGATCGAGATGCCGTCACCGTTTTCATTGATCGAGGCGGTCACATCGACGGACAATTCGTTGATGGCATCGATCAACTCACCCATGTTGGTGATGTTCTTCAGTTTCAGATTGATCGCGCCGATTTTGCCGGACGAGTCCTTGATTGTGAAGCTTCCGTTGACGCCGGCCCCCTGATTCAGTGACGAAAGTAACGTGTCGGATGTTACGGTTTGCCGATTGAGGCTCGCTCCGACAACAACATCGTCGGTTGTGTCGTTGGCCACGCCCAAGTCGACGGCCGTATCATCCGTCGATGAGATTTTAAAGTTGCCAGTGCCGCCCGAGACGTCGCGAAGTTGAAAGCCGTTCTTGGCGTCGTTGTACTTTACGATCAGAGAAAGCCCAGACGCAGCGATCGAGTCGATGACCTCGGCCGTCGTGGTCGCATTTGATAGATCGATGGTTGCGGATGATCCATCGGAGAGTTCGATGTCCAGGTTGCCGAGCGGGCCAATGCCGTTTCCACCGCCGAGTTCGGATAACGCCGTTCCACGCAGTGACGAAACGCCTTCTGGTAGTTCAAACTTCAGCCCAGAAACGGAACTGGATGCTTCGTCGATGCCCCATAGCCCGAGGTCGGCCGCGGTTTCTGTGTCACCAAGTTGTTCGATTTTCAGGTTCGATGCCGTGCTGCCGCTCTTGTCAACCAGTTTGATAGCGCCGTTTTCAGTCGTTGCAGTGATGTCCACCTCGGCATCGTTGATGATCTGCAAAACGTCATCAATCGTTCTCGCATCACTGAAGTCGATTTCGGCCGACGCGCCCGAGCGATCAGTAAACCGAATGACGCCTGCTTCAACGCCACGTCCATCGTTCAGTTTCGACAAGTCAGCAGATCCGTCTATCGATCCGCCCGAGGGAGCGACCCTTATTTGTCCGGTGAATCCGAGCGCAACGTCCGCACTTGAAAATCGCTGTCTTGAACTGGTTGCGTGGGTAGCGGCGGTCTGGAGCGTGCGAACGGTATGCGTCGCTGCCTTTGCGTTCTCGCCGGCGGCGGCTGAGAGTGCATCAGCGTTCGATGATACGGCGCTTTTCGATTGAAAAGCCGATGCATTGGCTAGCTTCTTGCCCGCTAACTGCACGCCAATAACCGACGCCGTCAATTCAGCGATCGCTCGTTGCTGGTTCTGGAGCTGCTCGGTTCGCGAAATCAGGCGATCGCGAGGTTGCCCGCTAATAGAAATCAGTTGATCGACGGTACTTTGGATATTCGTACCGGTGACCAATCCGACAGATGACTGTAATCGCCCCATAATTGGCAAACGGTGTTTGAGAAAGAAGTTCCACCAGTCACTTAAGATCGGCTGGGGGAGAACATCGGGTCCACAAAAACGCTAGCACACTCCCCAGGCTTTCGCGGGATGGGCAGTCACACAATTCCAGGGACTCTCGATGGGTGTCGATCGTTAGGGTGGTTTGGGCCAATTATTCCGAAAACCCGGGCGATTTGTAAAAAAAGGACCGGCGAGCTGACTCGCCGGTCCTTACTTCGATCATTTCGACTGCGAAGTTCGTTATCGCAGCAAAGACAGAACGTTCTGCGGGTTCTGGTTGGCCAATGAAAGTACGTTGGTACCGGATTGGGTCAGAATTTGTGCTCGCGTCAAGTTGGCGGACTCTTGTGCAAAGTCGGCGTCGCGGATGGAGCTTTCAGCTTCCAACAGGTTCGCTCGAGTTTCACCGAGGCTGATCAAGTTGCTATCCAAAGTCGTCGCTTGGAATGCGCCGAGTCGACCACGAAGGCTTGTGACTTGGTCAATCGCTTCGGTGACAATTCGAGCAGCCGTCGTTGCATCGTTGTCAAGTGAGGCTGATCCACCCGAACCCAGCTGGAACAGCTTTCCGCTAGGTCCACCCAGACGTGCAGTGTTGACACTGTCGATCCCGATGCGAGCTTGTTGATTTCCAACGACGTCGGCTCCGAGTTGGAATTTAGCACCGCCACCATTGATGCTGAAGCTGATCGGGTCCTCACTGCCTTCTTCGACGGTGATCGACAAGTCTAGCGTTGCGGTATTGATCGTCAAGGTATTGCCGCGACCGCTCGCATCGATGCCGTTGACCTTTGCCTTGATGTCTTCGCCGTTGTCACGGATACCAGATCCCAGTTCGGCGGTGAGCGTTCCCGTATCTGCCTCTTGAATGATTCGCAAATCGACGACGGCATCGCTACCGTAGGCAGACGATTCCAAACTCAGGGTCGTTCCGTTGGAAGAGGCATTGATTCCGGTAGCGTCGGAAACCAAATTGATCTGACTTACCAGTTCATTGATTGTGGTTCCCTTGCTGACGTTAAATACTTCGCTGCCCGTCTTGCCTTGCAGTTCGAAAACGACGTCTTCGGCTAATCCACCCGATCCGTCGACGCCACCGGCGAACGGTGTCGGCGTTTCCGTTGATTTGTCGCCGTTGATTGTCGTCAATCCACCGCTGACATCGGCAACCGCTTCGTAGGTTCCTTCCGAGTTGATTGCATTGACGATACTGGCGATCGTCGTGTCATCCGTGTCATCAATCGTGACCGTTAGGTTTCCGCTGGCATCGACCGTCGCGGTTGGCGTCGTCGTTCCATTGACACGAGCAAACGTGATTCCGGCTGTGTTCGAACTTGCGCCGTTGGACGCCGTAGTCAATGCGATCGATGCGGTGACTGCGGTACCGTCGGTTCCACCCGTCAAGTCGGTCAATGCTGGATCGGCACCGGTGTTGTCGTAGTCACCCACGATCGGGGAATCGGTGTTGACCAACGCCGCAGAGAAACCTTCGATTCCGTCGATCGCGGCACGAATCTCTTCGAGTGTCGTTGTGCCGGTCGTGTCGACGACAATTTCAATGTCGCCGCTGCCGTTGATACTTGCACTGGTCGGTGCACCGACTGTCTTCGTGAAGACCAAGTTGACGTTTCCGGCTGTGCCGTCGTCATCGGCCGTGACGTTGATAGACGCCGTACTGGTGGTGTCGTCGACACCACCGGCAAGCGATGTCGAGGCCAACGTACCACCGGTGACTGCATTCGTCCCGCCAGTTGTGGTCAGTGTCGCGTCATCGTCGTTGGCATCAACAAAGTTGTTGAAGGCGAGTGCAATTTCGTCCGCAGTGACGGCTAGTCCGTTCTCAACCGTGATCGTGTAGTCATCACCTGTCTTGCCGACAACAATACCTGTTGCTCCCGCACCCGAATCATTGACCGCAATGGTCAGTGCATCGCCCGCGGTTCCGTTGGCGTCGGCCGTCAATGTGAAGGCTTCTCCACCAAGCGTGAAGTCCACGGTCGATGCCGACCCCGTGTTCGTCTGGCTGAACCCAACGGATCCGGACGCCGCCGTTAATCCAGGTGCTTGCGAAAGCGAGACCGATCCCGTCGCGGCGACGGATGCCACACCGACGGGAATGTCAAACGCGACAGCGGCTTGTTCGGCAGCCGCATTGATGGTCACATCGACCGAAACCGATCCGGTTGCACCAAGGTTTGCTTGATCGATCTTCAGATCAGCGATATTGCCGAAGTTTGCTCCAGCGGTCGTCTGAAAACCAAGACTTCCGTCCAGCAGCTTTCGTCCTTGGAAAGTCGTCGTTTGAGAAATACGGTTGACCGCTTCCAGCGAACTGTCGATTTGGAGTTGGTTCGCCGCAATTTCGTCGGGGCTTAGAGCTCCACTGTTGGACGCTTCGACGACAAGACCCCGAATGTCGTTGAGCAAGTTGCTGACTTGGCCCAAGGCGCTATCAGCTGTCGAGATGATTTGGCTTGCACGTTGGGTGTTGCTGATTGCTTTGCCCAAGCTAGTGATTTCTGATCGCAGTGCTTCGCTGGCGATCAAACCGGCCGGGTCGTCAGCACCGCTGTTGATGCGAAGGCCCGTGCTCAGACGAGTCAACGCGGTTTGAAGATCATTATTGCTCGTTTGCAAACGGTTTTGTGCAACGAGTGAAGGAACGTTAGTGTTGATTCTTGTCATGGGTGGACCCTATTAGGCTAATCGCGGGGCGGATTGAGTTTGGATCCGGCCGCGATGGACCGGGACGGACCGTTGCCCAGGCGATCGAACATCGATCAACACGGCGAGGTCTTCGTTGGGGACATCGGCTTTGCAGGCGCCGAATTCCGAAGCCGTTTGGGGAAGAGTGGCGAATTTGGTCGCCGGTGCCCGAGAAAGATCCTTCAGACGTCACAACTTGACGTTTCAATGAAAGATTAACGCAACCAGCCGGCCGAAGGTTTCCCTTCGGCCGGCTGGCGCTCTATGTAAATCGTTCAGCGTGAAACTGACTTCTTAACGAAGCAGCGACAGAACGTTTTGTGGGTTCTGGTTGGCCAGCGACAGCACGTTGGTGCCCGACTGAACCAGAATTTGTGCTCGCGTCAACTTGGCCGATTCTTGAGCGAAGTCGGCGTCGCGGATCGAGCTTTCAGCTTCTTGCAGGTTGGCCTTGGTTTCGTTCAAGCTGATCAAGTTGCTGTCCAAGGTCGTCGCTTGGAACGCACCAAGACGGCCACGAAGACCGGTCACTTGCCCAATGGCTTCGGTGACAATCTTTGCTGCTTTGGATGGATCTTTCGACAAAGCTGCCGAACCGCCACTGCCCAGTTCGAACAACTTACCAGCGGTTCCGCCCAAGCGAGCGGTGTTAACACTGTTGATGCCGATACGAGCTTGTTGGTTTCCGACAACGTCCGAACCGAGTTGGAACTTCGCTCCACCACCGTTGATCGTGAACGTGATGTTTTCATTCGAGCCTTCGTTAACGGTCAGCGACAAGTCCAACGTCGAGGTGTTGATCTTCAGGCTATTGCCTTTACCGCTGGCATCGATACCGTTGACCTTGGCTTGAATGTCTGAACCGGTGGTTCGTTTGCCGGCACCCACTGCTGCGGTCAATGTACCCGTCGACGCTTCGCTGATGACATTGATGTCGACGATCGCGGCGGATCCGTAAGCGGTCGAAGTCAAGTTCAAAGTGGTCCCGTCGGCTTCGGCTTTTACACCCGTTGCGTCTGAAACCAAGTTGATTTGGCTGACCAATTCGTCAATTGTGGTGCCTTTGCTGACGTTGAACACTTCGCTGCCGCTGGCGCCTTGCAGTTCGAAAACGGCTGCTTCAGCCAATCCACCACCAGCGTCGATTCCGTCGACGAAATTGCTGCCCGCACCAGCGGAAATCGTTGGATCGAAGCTTGTAAAGTCACCACCGGCTTCGACTGCGGCGCTGAAATCATCGCCCGCGTTGATCGCGTCAACGATGGAGTCCAACGTTACGCTTGACGCATCGTCAACCGTTACGGTTAGGACGCCGGTGCCGGAATCGAACGCTGCGGTCGGAGGCGTTGTACCGCTGACTTCCGCATAGGCGATGCTGGTGATGTTGCTTGCGGTTCCGCCTTCTTTGGCTGTCAGGTTGATCGTTGCAGTTGTGGCCGCACCGATATCAGCACCGCCGGCAAGTGATGTCGACGCTAATGTGGCTGCACCGACGTCAGTCGTTCCACCTGTCGTGGTCAGCGTGACATCGTCGTCGTTAGCGTCAACGAAAGTGTTGAACGCGAGTGCGATATCGTCAGCTGTTGCAGTCGAATCGCTTGCAAGGGTGATGGTGTATTCGTCACCGGTCTTGGAGACTACCGGGGACGTCCCCGATGCACCGGTGTTAGCAACGACAACACTCAGATCATCGCCGGCTACGCCATCAGCATCGGCGGTGAGTGTAAAGCTCTCCGTTCCCAGTGTGAAATCGACCGTCGATGCTGCTGCGGCTGTCTGACTGGTAAATGTCAAGTCGCCCGTTGCAGATTCGGCGGTGATTCCGGCGGGGATGTTTGCCAGCGATACCGATGCTTGCTCAGCAGCTTTGCTGATCGTGACCGAAACGTCAACTTTATCGGTCGAACCAAGGTTGGCTTGGTCGACTTGCAAGTCCTTGACGTTACCAAAGTTTGTGCCGGCTTTGGTTTGGAAACCCAGGCTGCCGTCGAGCAGCTTACGACCTTGGAAGGTCGTTGTTTGGGCGATTCGGTTGATCGCTTCCAGCGAGCTGTCAATTTGCAGTTGGTTTGCTTCGATTTCGTCGGCACTCAGAGCACCGCTGTTGGCGGCCTCGACAACCAAGCCACGGACGTCGTTAAGCAGGTTGCTGACTTGGCCCAAAGCGCTGTCAGCGGTCGAAATGATCTGGCTGGCCCGTTGTGTATTGGTAATCGACTTGTTCAGACCCGTGATTTCCGATCGCAAGGCTTCGCTGGCGATCAAACCGGCCGGGTCATCGGCACCACTGTTGATGCGAAGGCCCGTGCTCAAGCGAGTCAAGGCCGAGTTCAAGTCTTTGTTGCTCGATTGCAAACGGTTTTGAGCGACGAGCGACGAAACGTTAGTGTTAATTCTGGTCATGTTTAAGTATCCCTAAGGTGCGGCGAATCGCAGATTCGAGGAAAATGGATCCGGCCGCTATCGACCGGTTACAACGCGTGCCCCGCGTGGCAGCGATCGACAACCGATCGCAACATGCCTGCAAGCTCTGCGTCCGAGTGAAACATGGGTCACTTTTCCGGTGTGCACTGTTGCAGAAGTTGGGAAAACGGTGCCGGTTCGTTCACCTAGGGCCGTGCAATCGACATCATCGCTATAGGCATCAGGAAAGCAGTCGCCGCCTCGCCCATCCAGCTTCGCTAGACGTCACAACGATCACAGAGAACACTCCAATACAGCTGAGTTTGCAAATTTGAGTGATGAACTAGCCGACAACATTCGCCGAATCGCAAGACCATCGCAACAAAGTCGGGTGTGCGTTGTTTTTTGGGAAATGCACACAACGATGCACGGTTCGGCAAAACGGCTCGAAGGGAAACGTCGTCGCGCCCCGCTCGAGCTCTCAGTCCTCGGTCGTGAGATTTTCCACTTATTGCCGCTTCCTGCGTCACGAAGAATTAGATTCTGCGAATCTACTGTGAACCCAGTGCGAACCTCGCTTCTCTTGGTTGACAGAGCGGGGGCGTTTTACAACCGTCCTTGCAGATGCGAAACCTTCCAACGAGCGATTCATGCCTGATCTTTAGCGACCTCTTTCACTCCAACGCTTGAACCATGCGGTATCGGTGCGCGCCGGCCATGTCGGTCGGCACGTCCATTCGGCGATGCCCGTTTGAGTGGGAGTGAATGTTGATGTCAAAAATCTCGAGGGAGACGTGTCGGTCACAACCGTCGGTTGAATCGGACGCCGGCGATGCCGAGTGCCCCGGGGCAAAGGTCACGGGTGTTTTCGTGCGGAACTATCGCGTCATGGTTCAGAACCGAGACAGCACTGTGGCACTTGTCTGTGTCGAAGAAACGCTTCGGGCGGCAAGGTTGGTTGCTCTGGCTATCGTTAGAAAACAGCAAGCCAGGCTGGACGATGGCTTGGTGATTGGGACAGCGCAAGGCAATCAACCCAAACGAGTGTTCGTGCAAGCGTGGGTCGGAACGCCAACTGCGGGAAGCTGGCAAGCGGTAAACGAGAGACGTGGCGGGATCGACCAGGTATTGCGTCCATCTCGAATCGTCCGTCACGGCAAACCAAGCGGCCATTTCACCAGCGGCGACCAGGTGCGTTGCGTTTTGTTGGACGAAAAGACTCGCCGCGGTGGTTGGCGGGCCCGCATCGCCGGAACGGCTCACGTCGGGCCGGTGGTGGTCCGCGGCGAACCGCCTCGCCAATGGAAATCGGGAATGACGGTCCCGTTGCGACTAAGCAGCTTGTCGCGTCGAACGGGTGCAGCACAGTTTGCTGTGGTGGATCAATTGCTTGCCGGTGAACCGTCCCTGGCCTGCGTTGCCGAAACCGGCATTGGCGAACTCAATTCAGAGTCGCCAAGAACGATGTGAACGATTGCATCAATTCTTGATGCTTCAAACAATCAGCATCGCATCGCCGTAGCTGTAGAAGCGATATTCGTTCTCGATCGCCGTTTGATAGGCCTTCAGCGCCAACTCGCGACCCGCGAACGCGCTAACCAAGACCAGCAGCGAACTCTTCGGCAAATGAAAGTTGGTCATCATGCCGTCGACCACTTTAAAATCGTAGGGCGGACGAATGAACAGATCTGTTTCGCCCGTCCACGGCGTTAACTTGCCGTCGTTCTTGCTAGCCGAACTCTCCAAAACGCGAACGCTGGTCGTTCCTACCGCGATGCAACGTCCCCGGGCGCGGCGAGCGCGAATGTTTTCGACCGTCGCCGCATCGATGCTACCCCATTCGGTGTGCATCGCATGTTGATCCAACGTTTCGGTTTGAATCGGCCGAAACGTTCCGATGCCCACGTGTAACGTGACTTCGGCAGTATCGACGCCAGCGGCACGAACTTTTTCAAGCAACGTTTTGGTGAAGTGCAGACCCGCCGTCGGAGCGGCGACGCTGCCGCGATCCTTGGCGTAGACGGTTTGATAATTTTGGACATCGGCGTCAACCATGTGTCCGTCTCGGATGTACGGCGGCAACGGGATCCGTCCGAAACGGTCCAGCCAATCGGCCGGTTCCTTCAAATCCGCCGCTTGGGTTGCCCCTGAATCTTCGGGCAAACTTGGTTTGACCAGCAGTTTGCCATCGTCGGTTCGCGCGACGACAACCAAGTGCATTCCGTCCCGACCGTCGCGATCTTTCACGACGATCGTTTCGCCATCACGAAGCGTGCCCCGAGTCTTGGTCAGCACCTCCCAAATGCCGGTTTCCCGATCGGCCTGCAAGAACAACCCTTGCCAACGTCCGCCAGTGATCGATCGATATCCGACCAAACGCGCCGGCACAACCTTGCTGTTGTTCATCACCAACGTGTCGCCGGCGGCCAGCAGTTCGGGCAAGTCGCGAACATGGTGATGATCGATCGTGCCGCGATCACGATCGACCAACATCAACCGCGAATCGCTGCGTGTGGCCAGAGGTTCTTGGGCGATCAGTTCCTTCGGCAACTGATAGTCGTAGAGGTCGATTTCGTTCATGGCCGCATTGTAGCGATCCGGCTAATCTTGGCGAGACACGGCGATCAGGCTTCGTCGTCGTTCAGTTTCGCCAGCACGGACAAGTCTTCCAACGTTGATGTGTCGCCGACGACTTCACGGCCGGACGCGACATCACGTAGCAACCGTCGCATGATCTTGCCGCTTCGCGTTTTGGGCAGCGTGGCGGCAAAGCGGATGTCGTCGGGTTGTGCCAACGCACCGATTTGTTTGCGAACGTGCATTTTCAATTCTTTGCGAAGTTCTTCGTTCGGTTCACGATCTCGAATCGTGACGAACGCCGCGATCGCTTGACCTTTCAAGTCATCGTGGCGACCGACCACGGCGGCTTCGCAGACCGCTTCGTGGCTGACCAGCGCGCTTTCGACTTCGATCGTACTGAGTCGGTGACCGGACACGTTGATCACATCGTCGATCCGACCCATGATCCAGTAAAAGCCGTCTTCGTCTTTCCGCGCGTTGTCGCCGGTCAAATATTTGCCGGGGACCATCGACCAATACTGTTCAACGAAACGTTGCTCGTCCCCGTAGATGCCGCGAAGCATCCCGGGCCAGGGTTGGGCGATACACAACATGCCACCGTGTTGGGCATCAACGGCGTTGCCGGCTTCGTCAACGATTGCCGGGACGACGCCCGGCAGCGGTGTGGTGCACGATCCGGGCTTCGTGGCGGTGATGCCGGGCAGCGGGCTCATCATGATGCCGCCCGTTTCCGTTTGCCACCAAGTATCGACGATCGGGCAACGTTCGCCACCGATCTTTTTGTGGTACCACATCCACGCTTCGGGGTTGATGCCTTCGCCGACGCTGCCTAGCAATCGAAGGCTGGACAAGTCGTGTTTGTCGACGTGTTCGTCGCCCCACTTGATGAACGCGCGAACGGCTGTCGGCGCGGTGTAAAGAATCGTGACTTTGTACTTTTCGACCAAGTCCCAAAAACGATCTTCGGCCGGGTGATTCGGTGCGCCTTCGTAAAGCAAACACGTCGCGCCGGCCGACAGCGGGCCGTACACGATGTAGCTGTGACCGGTGATCCAACCGCAATCGGCCGTACACCAATAGATGTCATCGTCGCGATGGTCGAACACCCACTCGAACGTTCGCTTGGCCCACAAGTTGTATCCCGCGGTGGTGTGCAGGATTCCCTTCGGTTTGCCGGTGCTGCCGGACGTGTAAAGGATGAATAGCGGCGTTTCGGAATCAAGCGGCACCGCGTCGAAGTCGCCGGATTGGGTATCGACGACGTCGTGCCACCAGATGTCGCGACCGTCGGTCATGGGGACGTTGTCCGTCCCCGTTCGCTTTAAGACCAAACACTTTTCAACGGTCGGTGATTTTGCCAGGGCTTCGTCAACGGTTTCTTTCAGCGGCAGAACCTTCCCGCGGCGATACAGCCCGTCGGCCGTGATTACCAATTTCGCGGAAGCATCGTTGTTGCGATCTGCGATCGATTCGGCGCTAAAGCCTGCGAAGATGACTGAGTGGATCGCGCCGATGCGGGCACAAGCCAGCATCGCAATCGGCAACTCGGGTGTCATTGGCATATAGATGCTGACCACGTCGCCGACGCCGATTCCCATTTGGGTCAAAGCGGCAGCGCACTTGGCGACTTCGGTGCGAAGTTCGGAATAAGTCAGCGTTCGTGTGTCACCGGGCTCGCCTTCCCAGACGATTGCCAACTTGTCGCCTCGACCGGCATCGATGTTACGATCCAGACAGTTGTAGCTGGCGTTCGTTTTGCCACCGACGAACCACTTCGCGTGCGGCGCCTTCCACTGGCACACTTCGCCGAACGGTTCGAACCAATGCAGGTGCTCGTTGGCTTCTTCCTTCCAGAACCCATCACGATCATCGCGTGCGCGGGCGTACAACTGTTCGTACTGGTCATCACTGGAGATGACCGCGCGTTTCTTGAATTCTGGATGCGGGGGAAACGAACGGTTTTCGATCAGTACGTGGTCGATTTGACCGGAAGGGTCACTCATTGCGGCAGTTCTCAATAAACGGTCGAAGGGACGTCGACAGGACGTAAACGACCAGTTTAGTACAAACGAATGCCCAACGGACCGGCCGGCTCGACCGATTCTGAATCAGGCATCAGGAAAATCGCCGGCAGCCACTTCTTTGTAAAGAGTCATCATTCCCCGGACCTCATCGATGGCCGTGCGATCGCGGTCGGCGAGCCCGTCGATGGTCGTTGTTGTGCGATATTCGTTGGTCTGTTCGCCGCGTTTGATCGTCAGCGTCGTTTCCAACGGAATTTCGCCCGACGAAGTTAGCCGGTCATTCAATGTCATTCGCGCGAATGGGGGCAACCAGGTGTTGCGGACCAAGTTCAGTCGTGAAGCTAGATCAAAAAACTGACCAAACTCGCTCGCCATTTTTGGATCCGCCGGTTTCTGGGTCGACGTATGGTAGGTCGCGCCGCTGAATTGGATCATGTAACCGATCATTCGATCGCTGGTTTTGACCTTGGAATTGAGGCCCAACTGGGCCCTTTGCTCATCGGTGGTTGCCGCCGCGCGAGCCTTGGACGTGAATTCGATCAGGTCGTCGATGCGAATCGACGACTGGACCTGCCGAGGGCGATCCAACATCGTCACGCGGCCCTGGGCCGGATCGTAAACCGTCACGGTTGCCGGATCCAATTGGGGCAAGTCGTAAATCAGACCGTTGTCGAAAATGATACGGTGCTCGGCCGATGCGTCCGCACTGGTACCTAAAAACGTCTTCACGGTGACGCAAAACGTACGGTCTTCCGCAGAACTCGGACGAGCCCCAAGCGTACATCCGACGGCAATCGCGACGACCATGGATAAGCCACGGTAAAATTGTGAATGGGACGACATCGTCGATGATCTCCGATGGATGATGCAAGTTTCACGGTGAAGTCGATGGCGTTCCGCCGAGGTCGACCTAGACGGTTTGGCCGTCTGGAGCGTAGAAAAGTGGATCGGTACCCGTCCAGACCAACAACGCACAACTCACTTTTGCCCTACGGCCGCTGCCATGCGACGAACCCTATTGATGATCCCGCACGAGATCGCCGGGCTGCCCGTTTTTGGATTCGGGTGGCTGTTGATCGCTTTGGCGGTCGGGTTGGTCGTTCGAATCGTTGTCGCCAAGCGGCGGGGGCAAACGATCGGTGACGTGGTCAGAACCGAAGGCATGGTTTGGGCGATGGCCGTCGCCGCGGTCACGATCGTTTTGCCAATGGTCGAACTGAAGAATCTTGACGGCGAACCGGTCGGCATGGCGCTTCGTGGCTACGGGGCGATGTTGTTGTTGGCGGTCGGTTCCGCAGTCTCGCTCGCGGCCTTTCGCGCCAAGCGGGCGGGTATGAATCCAGACCTGATTTACGCCATGGCACCGTGGGCATTTTTCGGCGGAATTTTTGGCGCTCGTTTGTTCTTTGTGACTCAGTACCGCGACCAATTCATTGGCGAAACCACGTTCGAAACGATCGGGAACATGTTGAAGTTCACCGAAGGCGGTTTGGTCGTTTACGGCGCTTTCATCGGCGGTTCGTTGGCAGTCACTTACTTCCTGTTCCGACATCACTTACCCGTCTTGAAGTTCGGTGACGTGATCGTGCCCTGCATGTTCTTGGGTCTGTTCTTTGGTCGCATCGGTTGTTTGATGAATGGATGTTGTTACGGCGGACGATGCGAAGAAGGCCCGACAGCGCTGCATTTTCCGCCGGGGGCCAAGGTCTACCAGGACCAGCTATTTGACGGCCAGTTGTTGGGGTTTTCCTATGACCGTGATACTCGCCAGATCACCGACGTGCGCGACGGATCGATCGCGGACCGTGCGGGCATCCAAGTTGGTGCGCGTTTGAACGAGTTCGCCGAAGATCGCAGCGTGTTCGCAAACGCCTCGCGGGCGATCCCCGCCGAAGACGTACTTCCGGGCGTGATCGCGACGGTCGACGGTCGGCGGTATCGATGGACGCCCGACGAACTGCCGCCCAAAGCACTGCCCGTCGCACCGGCTCAACTGATCAGCAGCTTCGGCGCACTTGTGCTATGCTTAGCCCTTTGCGGATTGTCACTTGCGAATCTTCGTGCTGGCGCCGTGATGATTGCCGGTTTCGCGTCTTATGCGGTGTTGCGTTTCATCATGGAATTGATTCGCGTCGATGAAGCCGGCCAATTTGGAACCAGCTTGTCGATTTCTCAGTGGGTCAGCCTCTTTGTGTTCGCTTTTTCAATCGTCGGCCTCGTGTGGATCTATCGAGGAACATCGTCGGCCGCGCTCCATTCGGAAGCTTCACCGAACGGCTGAGGCGGACGCATGAGAACCCGTGACATTCAACCCGAGTGGATGGACCAGCCCGGTTTATCATCCGAGCGGCATGCCGCGGCGCTCTCCGGATTGGTGCGATTAAACAGTTTCACAGGTGTCTCGGCGGCGATGTACCGCCAGCTTCGCAAGCTAGCTGTGAATCGTAACGGCCGGGCAATGAAAGTGCTCGATATCGCCAGCGGCGCCGGCGATGTACCCATTGCGTGGGCAAAAAAAGCGCGCCGTGATGGGCTGGCTCTGCAAGTGACGACGATCGATATCAGTCACTTCGCCGCCGAAGAACAGCAACGTCGCGCGAGTGCCGCCGGCGTCACGATCCGATCGCTGACCGCGGATTGCTTGACCGCACCGTTGCCACAAGGTTTTGATCTGGTGACTTGTTCGCTGTTCATGCACCACTTGAACCATTCGGAAGTCGTTCGTTTGCTGCAGTCGATGCAGGTGGCCGCAAACGACGGGATTCTGATTTGCGACTTGGATCGATCTCGCGCGAACTTAGGTTTGGTGACGATCGGCGCACACATGCTTTCGCGATCGCGGATCGTCCACCATGACGCCAAAGTCAGTGTCCGTTCGGCTTTCACAGCCGAAGAATTCAAGGCGATTGCCGAGAAATCGTTGTCGCGTCCGGTCAGTGTGTGGCGTTCGTTCCCCTGTCGGTTTATCGCAACACTGGACACCAGCACGGTGGTCGAGTCGTCGGTCGCTTTCGCGTGAAACCATGTTGATGCCAACCACTGCATCCGAAGCGTCGATTCTGGTTATCGGTGGCGGTATTGCGGGTTCCGCGTGCGCCATTCGTCTACGTCAGCAAGGCATCGCAGTCGATTTGGTTGAGAAAGAGTCCTTCCCGCGGCCGAAAGTTTGTGGCTGCTGCATCGGCGTCACGGGTTTGGCGATGTTGGACCGTTTGGGGTTGAAACAATTTGCCAAAGACCGCGGCGTTTCGACGGACCGCTGGTGTGCTTCCATGGGCGGGCGCAGGATCGAGGTCCCCCTGCCGACTGGCTTGGCGATCTCGCGGGAATCACTTGATCCGATGCTGATCGAACACGCCGCTGCCGTGGGCGTAAACGTCGCAATGCGATGTGAAGCGACGGTGGCCTCGGTCCACAAAGACCGCGTCGATGTTCGTCGCAACATCGCAGGTTCCGGCGATCATCAGCAAAGCTATTCGATCGTCGTGGTCGCGGCGGGACTGAGAGCGGGCGGTATCAGTCGCGAGTTACCATGGACCGCGGCGCCCCACGGCCCTTTCGGGATCTCGTTTCTTGCCGACGTTCGGGACGTCGAAAGTGGCGTGATCTACATGGCTTGCGACGACGACGGATACGTGGGACTGGTGAAACTGGCCGACGGTCGAATCGACGTTGCCGCCGCGCTTCGATCAGGTGCGGCATCGAACGGAATAGCGCCGGTCGAGCGGGTGCGTCGGTTGTTGGAACGAAGTGAGTTTGATTTTTCGTCGATCGAAAACGCATCGACGGCGATGACGACTCCGCCGCTTCGCCGGTCGCGCCGTGTCGGCAATGGGCGACTGATGGCGATCGGTGATGCGGCGGGATACATCGAACCGTTCACGGGCGAAGGCATGACTTGGGCCCTGCAAAGCGGTGTTGCCGCCGCCGATGTGATTGCCGAACACATCCATCAACCCGCGAGTGTCGGCGACGCGTGGCAAACGCGTTGTTTGACGCTGTTGGCCGCCGAAAAACGCACATGTCGTTGGGTCACCAGCGCTCTGCGATGGCCGTTAGCCAGGATTGTGGCGGCTGGCTCACTGGCGATGTTTCCGGGGCTCGCCTCGCCGTTGGTCCGAGGACTGAACCGGTCGCCGTCGTAAAAAACGTTGTTTTGAGTCGGCCGACCCAGTGAAACGATGGGATGCTGGATGTTGCCAGCAATGACCAACGATCCCTGCAAAAATGGTTTTCCAGGGCGGGAATCACGGTTGACACTTTACCCAGACGGCTGTTAATCCCCTAATACCGTGACGGACAAGTGGCCGAAAATGGCTTTGCCCGCCCGGTAGTTTGAGCGTTTTTGAAGTTTCGGTGTGGTGAACACTTTGCGGGAAATGTTCACTGACCTGTTTCGTACAGTCAAAGCGTCAATCGTTTGCATGCGACGGTTTCTGGGTCAATCGTCTCGGCAAGTGGCTTCTCGCTGAAATTTCATACGCATCAGGGCGTTCGCGAATCGCGACGCCCTGATGCATTTTTTTTAGACTGTTGACGGGCACCGATGTCGAACCAAGATCCCGAAATGCCAGACCCTGACAACGTTGCCCCTGACAACGTAGCCGCTGACAACGTCGACCCGTCCCAATCGGTCGATGAAGCCGGCGAAACCGTGCTGGCGATCACAGCCGAAAAGCTGACAAAGAAACGACGTCGCCGTAAAGTGATCCTGGCTGCAGTTTTGACCGGAGCGTTCGTCGGCGCCCTGATCTGGTCGACGTTCGCGATGAACTCTGTCGAGGTCGAATCAGAATTGGCGATCGCTCCGTCTGTGTTGTTCGAAGATCTCTGCGAGAAGGTGAAGAACAGCGAAGATATCACGACGGTTCACGTGAAAGAATTCGAAGTCGATGACTCCATGATGTCTGCGCTGGAGGATAACGATTCGATCGAAACGTTTATCGTCGACAAAGGGATCGTGACAGATGCTGCGATGCCGACGATCGCTGCGTTGCCAAATCTGCGACAACTGCGGCTGCGATTATCGCCGATCGGAGACGAAGGCTTTCGCGAGTTGTCGAAGTGCCCGTCGTTGATGTTTCTGAATCTGCCCCAGTGCGAATGCACTGCCGAAGGTATCGCGGCCTTGGCGAGTCTGCCGAGACTTCGTCAGCTGCGAATCGGTTCCCCGAAATTGGGAAACGACGCGACGCGGGAAATCGCAAAGATTCAGACCCTGCGGACGGTCCATTTGATCAAAGTGCCGGTCACCGACGAAGGTTTGAAACTGTTGGCTGAAATGCCCCAACTCGAATCGCTTTATCTGGATGATTCTGCGGTCACCGAAGCCGGTTGGGCTTGGTTATTCGACCATCATGGCAATCTGCACATTCATATCAATCAAGAACACCACGACCGTGATCCGCAAAAGCACGTCCATCACGACGGCGGATCCTGAAAAACGATTTAACGCGCTGTTAGCGGCGAATCGTGTTGTCATTCGCCGTCCATCAATGTTTGTTTGATCGCAGCGACCAGGGTTGCCCGTCCCAACGCCGTCGATTGCAGTCGTTGAACATCGACGCCCAATTCGCGTCCCAAACGCATTGCCAAATCAACGTCGCGAATTCCGTGGAATTGGTTGGTGGGTTGACGCTGGGCAAACGATATGTCGTTGGCATAGATCGTATCGCGATCGTTGTCGAAGCCGGACTCGAACGTATCGGTCAGCTCAGCGATCCAAGGCTCCGGCACTCCGCGAAGTCGACAATGGTCGATCGGCCAAAGGGTTTCTCCCGTACACTCCTGCAGCAGCGCCAACGCTCGATGTCGGGCGATCATGACGGTTTCCCGAAGTCGATATTTTGTGGACAATGGCGGATCGTGCTTCGTTTCATTTGAGTCCTTGCTCTTTCGGAAGTCTGCGTCATGCCGTCAATTCTCGCGATCGCTGCCCACCCCGACGATATCGAATACTTATACGCCGGTACGATGTTGCAGTTGGCCAAACGCGGTTGGGACTTGCACTATGTCAACTTGTGCGACGGATCCCGAGGTTCAACGACTCTGGCACCGGCCGAATGTGCGGCAACACGTTTGGGCGAAGCGAAGCAGGCCTGTAAGGTTCTGGGTGCGACGTTCTACGGCCCAATCTATCCGGACATGGAAGCTTGTTACAACACGGCGAACTTGGCCAAGGTTGCCGCCATTGTACGAAAAGCAAAGCCGTCCATCGTATTGACGCACTCGCCGATCGACTACATGGAAGATCACGAAATCGCTTGTCGCTTGGCCGTTAGCGCGGCCTTTGCCCATGGGATGCCGAACTTCCCAAGCGATCCGCCGATGTCGGTGTACATGGAACCGGTCACGGTCTATCACGCCCAACCGGTGCACAACCGAATTCCGACGGGTGAATTGGTGACGCCGCACATGTACGTCGACGTCACGGAGGTGATCGACGCCAAGATTGAAGCTCTCGCGTGTCACGAGAGTCAAAAGCAATGGCTGGATGTCAGCCAAGGCCAAGACAGTTATCTCGAAACAGCGAAAGACGTCAGTCGCGAAGTCGGTCGGATGAGCGGTCGATTTGAATATGCCGAAGGTTGGCGGCGACGCGAGCACTGGGGCTTTTGTGCCGCGAACGACGATCCGTTGGCCACCGCGTTGGCCGATGTCATCATCGATACGCGAAATTGATGGGCGGTTCGTGAACAATCCGACGCGAACTGTTGAGGTTCAGTGTTCCACGATACCCGAATCGGTGAGCTGGCTTTTTCCCAGTTCGATCAGGTCGTCTTCGTCGACGATCCTTCGCGGGATGAAGACCGTTCGCATACCTTCGATATTGGGTACGGACAACCGCTTGATCAGATCGGCTTCACTTTCCGTATCCGGTGATGATACGGAGCCTCCGGGTCGCCATCCGTTTCGCCAATTCCAAACGGACTCGCCGTCTTTGCGGATTTCGAGTTCGCAGTAATACGGTTGAAACTTGATCTTTCTCGGTGGCCGTGGCGTCTCGCGCGACGGGACTTGAATCGATCGTGGCCCGAACGTCGGCGGTCGAAACGAGGGCGGAAAGAACTGGCCAAGTCCCGACGAACCTCCAAATCCGCTGGGCGGTCCAACGTCGATAGTTCGAGTTGCAAACGTGGTCACGCTGATCTCGATCGGTTCGGGCTCTTGCTTGACCCTCGCTATCAGCGACACGTCGGCCTTTTTCTGTAAGTTCCATCCGGATCGTTTTCCGACTTCGGTCGCAATCTTTTCAAGCTTGTTGTAAAGGTCTGGCGTCGCATCGACCAACACTTGCATCGGCGAGGAACTGTCAACGACCACGGCCTGTGGTTGAGTCGCCAGGTCGGCGATCGCGGCCGACGCAGGCGAATGCGGAAGGTCGAACGCGACCAATTGGGCCGAATCTGTATGCGAGTCCACCATTGTCCAACCACGTGACGTCACCACTGCATTGATCGACGAATACTCCCAAATGAAGTTCTGTGTCTTCAAGTTGTAAAGCCATTTTCGATCCAGCAAGATGTTGTCGTTGTCGATCCACGTCATTGCCGTCGGTAGCAAATTGCCCGTCACGTTTTTGTGAGACGATTCGGCGATTCGATTCGACGAAGCCAGATCCCAGACCTCGATCCGCGTGGAATAAATCGCGGCGAGTTGTCGGCCGTTGGTCGAAAAGCTCAGGATCGTTCGGACTTGGCCGTCGCCGGTTTGCAACGTGCGAATCATTTTGCCAGTGGACGCATCCACGACGCCGATGACTTCGTTGTCACTGGCGGCGAAGAACCGTCGATCGGGACTGACGGCAATCGTGCCCTCGTTCACAAGCGGATAGCTCCACAACGGTTTACTTTGCCCGATGATGACTCCACACATCCGGTCAAATTTGTGAACCAGCATGCGATCGCCGAGTACCGCGCCGCCCGAGAACATTTCGTTGTTGTTGCCGTAGTTGGATCGTGTCGCAAAGATTTCTTCGGGGCGCAGAAAAAAAGCTGCGTCGACATAACCGATCCCCGCCAAGCGAAAGCTCCGTAGTCCCGCCATCGCAACCAGAAAGCTGTACTCGGGCTTCTTCGTCGAAGAATAGCGACTCGTGCTGACGCCCGGCAGAAGCGTTCCGACCAACAACAGGTCCGATAGCGGGTCGTAATCCAGCACGCGCACGGTGGCCGGCCACTGGATCGTTGCGACCGCAACATTATTTTCGACATCAAAGACGACCGACGTCGATGGACCGGTGCTGCGAGCGTCCTCGCCGGGCCCGTCGCTGGTGACGATCACGAACTTTCCCGATCGATCCATCGCCAAGGGTTGTGGGTTTGCCGAAGACGGCAGCATCGCCGAAAGCCACGGAACGCCGTTGACGGTTTTGTCGCGGGCGGATGCGGACGAAGTGACGCGGTCCACTTGGACGGATAAGAATTGCCGTACCGTCGAGGGGATCTTGGCGGGGCTGGGGGATTCTTCAGCGGAGTCCTGTTCGGCCGCGCCGCCTGACGCAGCAATGAATTGTTGGTCGCCGCGACTGAGTCGGTTGACCGGAATCGACATGGTTTGACCGTCGAGTCGCTTCAACGCGACGGAGTCACCGCTTTTCCCCGCTAGCCTTGCTTCGATCACGTGCATCCCGGTCGAATCCAGCCACAGCCGAACGTCGTCTCCCTTGAGTCGCTCAACCCAAGACGAATCGGCCAACATCGCCCCGTCTTGGCCGATGGCTTGCGTTAAAACCATGGTGACAGTAACCATAGTGACAGCGGCAAGCATCAACAGCGTTCGCATCACAGTCTTGCAAATGGATCTCATTGACATGCCGCCATCAGTCCCAGGTCAATCCATCCGGTAGCGCGTTCAAGTTCTTTGCTTCGCCACCGGTGACGACCAACATGTCTTCGATTCGCACACCGCCGCAAAGGCGTCCGTACAGACCGGGCTCGATCGTAAAGACTTCGCCCTCCATCACTTCGCCGCCGCCATGATCCAGCAGGATGGGTTCATGCAAATCGAGACCGATGCCGTGTCCGGTCCCATGCTGGATGCTGGGCCCGTCGGTCAACGTGCCGCGCGAAATCGGATATCCGTGCCGCGTCAACACCTGCTCGGACGCAAGGTGAACGGCATTTGCAGTTTCGCCGACGACTAATTTCGCCGTCGCCGCTGCCTTGGCTTCGACGACGGCCGCGTGCATCGCCTTGACTTCGTCGCTGATGTTTCCATTGACGACGGTTCGCGTGCAATCGCCCCAATAACGAGTCGACTCGTCACGTGGAAACAGATCCACAATGATCGGGGTGCCTGTTCGCAGCGGCCCCGCCCCGCTGTGGTGACAATCGGCAACCTGGGGCGCCGATGCGATGATGGCGCCGTGGGTCATGCTGCAACCGCGGTTCAGAAACTCGATTGCCACCATCGATCGAACACGTTCGCTGGTCAACGGTTCGAATTCGTGTACTAGCACGCCGCTGTCACCGACGTCCGATCGAGCAATGATTTGGCAGATCCATTTCATCACCTCTTCGGTGATCGACTGGGCTTTGGACAGTGCGTCGATCTCTGAACGCGTTTTGGCACGACGGTCGGTGACGCCCAGACCCTCATCGTACTCGACGACGATTTCTGCTTGCTGCAGATGCCAAGCAAAGATGAATGGCAGCGATCGATCCGCCGTCACTCGTTCGCAACGAGCGCTTCGCAGGATCTGTACGGCGGCTTCGGCCGTCGCCGTTTCTCGGTCCGCGCTCAAACCGGCCGGCGGCGAGTGTTCGGCCGGGCAGGTCACATCGTCGACATGTCCAACTTGACGTACGCGATCCATTTCCAGATCCCGAACCAAACCGATCCGGCGCGAATCGAGTTCGATCCAAGCCGCCGGATCGCCAAGCGCGACGCCCAGCCGCCGATAGAGCGACCCATTCTTCTCGGGGAAACCAGCCAGGATGCGTGCGGAATGAATCTTCATGAATCTGTGAACGTGTGCGGCGATGAATTGGCCTAAATTCCGATTCGGACGACCCGTCCGATTCTCCACGACCGTTATACACGATCAAACGCCCGATCTGACGCGCGGCGAACTCGAAACAAAGGGGCCATCAACGGCCTTTGTCGGTGGTGATCGATTAGGATGCAAGATACGATTGGAGGGACCGTATTCTAGAACAGCCTGAGGGAATCGATTTCCAGATGTTGACCGTCAAATGTCCAAAGTGTGCCGTCGCCATGAAGTTGGCACAGGCGCCGGCGAGCGGCCGCGTCAAGTGCCCCAAATGCGCAACCGTCGTTGCCGTAAATCCGGCTGGCAAGGCGGGGGCAGCACCCACGCGCCAACCCGCCCAGCGCACTGCGCCCATGGCCGCTGTTGATCCAGACGACGACAATTTCGATTTCGGCCGAATCAGTTTTCCGTCGGCATCGGCCACCGCGGCCGTCAGCCACTTTCCAGTCGCCGGTCAAGCATCGATGTACGAGGGGCCAATTCCCGGCGACCCGCTCGCGCCCGAGCCCGATAAATCCGACGGTGCGGGCGGCGACGGTGATGCCCCGCCTGCGTCTGGCAAGAAGAAGAAAAAGGGCGGGATGAGTACGACAGCGATCGTTCGGATGTCAATCGGATTGTTGTTGCTGATCGTTTGCTCGACCATCGGCGGTTTGATTTGGCGACAACGCATGAATGCAGGTCCGTCCGAAGCCGAAGCGATCGCAAAGCTACAGGTTTCGGCGCCCGATGGCTATCAGGCCGTAGGCATCGAAGGCGTGTTGGTGCTGATGCCAAAGGGCAGCGCCTATGACAACCTGCCCAGCGTCATCGATTGTAAAGCGGTTTCGACGTTCGAGAGTCAGTCGACCTATTTTCTGGGTGCGATGAACGGTGGCAAGCGACCACTGGACAAGGACCAAATGCGCAAGAAAGCCGAACGGCAACTCGGTGGCGAGATTCTTGGCGGGCAAGAAATGGAACGCAATGGATACAAAGGTATCAAGGGCGTCCTCGATGGCAGTATTTTCTTGCCGCGAATGCAGGTGGAAGTTTTCCACGTCGACGAACGATTCTGTATCCTCGGTTGTGCGCCCAAGAGCATGGGTGCCGACCCGAGTGTTCCGGTCGATCGAGCGCTCGAAGCGGAAGAGCAAGAAGTTTTCTACAAATCGTTCACCATTGGTCCGATTCCGTCCGGATTTTTCGGGAACTGATTTCGGCGGCTTTCACCGTTACGGAGTGACCGTTGTGGTGACCGTTTCGACGTAGCCGTCTGGCATATTCAGACTTCGAACTCCAACGTTCAAGTCGAACTGTTGTGGCTGGTTGCTGCTAAGTACCAACTCGAAGTCTTCCGATTGGCCGGGTTCAAGATTGGGGATGTAGGGTAGTGACACGACGCCTGCGTCGATTCGATAGTCGCTCAGCTCGGGACTGGTCTGTGGCACCAATCGTTCCAAGCGAACGCCGTCAGGCAACGCAAACTGTATTCCGACTTGACCGTCACGGACGTTCGAATCGTTGGCGACGCGGATCGAATAGCGAATCGGCTCATTGACCCGAACAGGATTGTCCCGACCGAATAACTGTGTTTGCAGTCGACCCGAACGGACGGGGCCCGACGGAATCGGATTCGCACCTCGTGGTGCCATATCGTTCGGGTTGCCGCGAAGAGGTTCGGGGGCTCGTCCGCCGGGGATCTCGGGTGACGTACCGGCCGGCGGCAGGTTGGGGCCGCGGGGCGGTTGGACCGAAGATGATGGCCCGATGATTTCGAACGCGAATTCGTCGTTGGCACGAGCACCCTCTGCACTCTCGGCTGTGATCGATACTCGCGAGCGAGGGCTCGGCGCGATCGTGTTGAACAGTCCTTCCAAAACAACAACTTGCCCCGGAGCCATCGTGGGCACGTTCCATGTGATGATCCGCTGGCCGATCGTTTGTTCGCTGGCGCCTTCGGTGGCTGAGTTCAGTTGCAATTGAGGATCGAACACCATGTTGAATTTGACGTTGCGGGCTTCGCCACGACCTTCGTTGACGATCCGGGCGCGAACTAAGGTCGGGTCGCCGGTCGCGACGCGAGACTTTCCGTCGATGGTCGCGGTCAGTCGCGGGGTTTGTGGTACGGGATTGATGACCAGAGTGCACGCTTCTTGCTCGGCTCGCTGTCCGCCGTCGGCGAATGCTTCGACCTTGATGCAGCGGCGGCCGGCTTCGGTGGGGGTGAAGACGACTTTCTTTCGCCACGTTTCGCCGGGTTGAAGCGGTCCGTCTTTGTTGTCTTGAACTTGGACGCCGCCGCTTTCGTGAATGATCGACGAGTCACCCGTTGCCGTGACATAGGCGCCCGTCAGTGGTCGGTCGCCGTTGTTGGTCACGTCGATGTTGAACGTCACTGGTCGACCGGCTTCCACACGATCTTCGACAGCCGCGACGGCCAAGCCCAGCGAAGGTCGAAACACATCGACGCGAACGGTGTCGCTACTAACCAGTCCGTCACCGCGAGCTTCGAAGCTGAGGTCAACGGGCGACTGAGACGCCAATTCGACGAACAGGTCGAGCTGAGTTTGCGGGGGCAGAACGCCGATTTCCCAAGTCACACCATTGGGCACGACGCGAGCGAATGCGTCGGCACGGATGATGCGAGTCCCGGGAGGCGTTTGAAGGTCGACGCGAACATTGGTGGCCGGTTGGTTACCAGGATTCCGCAGGTTCGCGACGACTTGATAGGGAACGTCGAACGAAGCAACAGCCGGAGCGCCGGCGCGAAGTTCTAGCTTCGGTGAACTCCAGGTTACGAATGTTTGTCCTTGGCCAAGCGTCAACGTCGGCAAGTTGTCCGTTCGTCCGCCGGGACGAATGACTTGCATGTCGACCGCGGTGGTGCCGCTGGTGCCGGGTAGGGGAACCAATTGAGCGGTCGCGTTGCCTGAGTCGTCAACGATGACTTCGGTTACCGACGATCCGCCGGTGCCTGCGAAGGTCGCCAATTCGGGTTGCTGGATTTCGTAACGTACTTTCCAGCCACTTGCCGGCAAGGTTTGTTCCGATCGCGTGACGCGAGTGGTCAAGTCAACGGTCGTTCCAGCGGGAACGATTTGGGCACCCGGGAATTGTGCCTTTGCGTCGACCCAGTAGATCGTGGCCGTTGATTTGCGTTGGTCCCAGCACTCGCTTTCGGGTGCCAGCACGGTGACGTGGCTGACGCCTTCGCTGGGGCTGGAAATGGTGATCCACGTTTGACCTTTTTCCAGACGTACGTCGTCACGCGGATCCGTATTGCCGCGTGTGATGAGTGTCTTTTTTGTGCTGGTGATGCCGATGGCGTAGGACGGATCCTTCTTTTCGGGACGAACGCTGGAACCGGCAAGGCGGCCGATCACTCCGGGGTCATCGTCGCCGACTTGGATGAATGTTCCGACGCTATCCGGTGCCAGCATCCACTCAAGCTTCTCGTTCATTTGCAAGTAGCCGTCGTTGCCGCAGACGCCCGACAACAGCACGACTTCGCCGCCCACGGGGGCGACAATTTTCGTTGGTGACAGCAAGATGCAGCCGCGTTTGCCGCGATCAGGCAAACTGCATTGGCATTGGTTATCGGCTTCGGCGCCAAGCAGCACGGCGCGAGGACCGGTGGCGCACGACCCGCTGCATGGTGCGCTCGGTACGCAGGGCTCGTTGCTCTGTCCGAGTGTTACGGTCGAACCCGGCGTTGGGCATGCCGGCGGATCGACGGGGTCTTGAAAAGCCGGTGTCGGGAAGCTGAAGCCGGGCTTGCTGCGAAGGTGATTTGTAAAGCAGGACCTCAGTCCTGTTAAGCATCCGAAACAACCACACCCCTCGCCGCCCGAACCGGGCAGGGCGAGTGAGGTGGTCGTGGGCAAGGGGGTCAGCAGACAAGATCCGGTCGGATCAATGGCTGGCAACCGCAACTGAGTGCATCCACTGCTGATGGCGACCAACAAAGCGACCGCTACCAACAGCAACCGAAACATCGGCAATCTGTTGGGGGCGAGCGAATCGTTCGTCCGTGCAGTGTGATTCATCAGCCTGCTATGGGATCCGCAGGGCCAGCCGAAAGGGCCGCGTCCTGCGGGTTGGTAAAGGGAATCAAGTTGGGCAGAGTTTGCCCAAAGAACCCTAGCACGCGCTTTGGGGCAATGATGCGAAAAGGCAACGTGTTTTGATGCGGTAAAGCATCTCGGATGGACGGCTAGGAACCTTCGTAGCGGTTGCAACGAGCAAATGCTTTCATTGCTTGCATTTACGTGGGCATCGAACTCATCGACACGCAAGCGTCGCCAGGGACACTTCGGTGCCAATCCCCCGATTGATCGTTCTAAACCAAATTCGTGTTCCAAGTTTCACAACGATTGCTCTTTCGCCGGAAGCCGAGCATTTGGTACCGAGAAGAAATGGCAAAGGAATTGCCGTTATTTTCTGCGAAGGAATGCGACCCATGAAATCGTTTGGCGTTCGACTTGCCGCTGGTCTGGTTACTATCGTTTTTGGCGCCTACGCGGCTGCCCTTGCCCAAAAAGACAAGCAAAACGGCACCAGTTCTTGGACAGCCGAGGCTCCGTCGATCGGCCAGCCGGCTGCACCGATCGCCGGGATCGCGGAAGAGCAATGGTTGAGCGAGCCCGACGAACAGCGTCGCCAATTCGCGCAGGCATCGTTTACCGAAAATCGTGATGTTCACGATGACGTCTTTGCGGCGTCCAACGTCGCTATGGTCCAGCACACCGAAGAAGTGCCGCAGGACGACTATGGTTACGACGCCGCCGATTCCGGTTTCGCACCGCCGTCGGCTCCCGCCGCACTTGGCAGCCCCCAACCGGAAATGGAATGGGCGATGCCGCCCGATGCAGGGCAAGACCCAGGGCAGTATGCAGGACAAGACCCAGGACAGTACGACGTGGCCGCGGAAATGTCCTACGACGCCGCCGACGTTCGAACCGAGCGTTCGCTGTCGATGACGTTCCCATCCGAAGCTCCCGGTGAACCGGCACCCGCGCCGGCAATGTCGCAACCTGCAGCGCCGATGCCCGAATTCAGTATCAGCGAGATGCCGGACGTCCAGTACTATGAAGCCGAGCAAGAGCCCGCGCCGCAACCGATGGCGCAAGATAATCTGCTGCGATCGGCGCCCGCTGGCGACATGATGCGTGACGCCATGCCACGTGACGCCATGCCACCGGCGCCGCCCGCCGAAGCCTATGCCGCTCCCGCGCCGATAACGTACGCACCCGCAACCGCCTATCCAGGGAATGCGTACAACGCTGATCAGCAAGGCGGATACCCCGCAACGAACAATCCTCCACCCCGCATGGCCAGCCTGGCGGACGTTCCCACTGGCATGCGTGCCGAGCCGAGCTATCCGGCGGCCGCGCCCAACTCGGGTGCGTTTCAAGGATATGCACCGGAGCCGGGCTATCAACCGCAAGCATTGCCCCAGCCAGCTAGCGCCATCGAGATGGATTCCAAATTACTGGTGGATTTACCCGGCGACCGACGGCTCGAAGGCATTCAATCGCCAAGCATCGTGATTCATAAGCGGGCACCCGCACAAGTCACGGTCGGAAAGCCGGCGACGTTCGTCATCCAAGTTCAAAATGTCGGTGCGGTCGAAGCCGACGTCACGGTTCACGATCGCGTTCCGCAGGGAACGCGTTTGATTGATGCTTCGCCCGCACCCGTACAGCAAGGCGACGTCTTGATGTGGCAGCTTGGTGTAATGCAAGCCGGTGCCGAACAAACGGTAACAATGCAATTGGTTCCCGAAACGGAAGGCGAAATCGGCAGCGTGGCTCGCGTCACCTTCGAAGCCGCTGCTTCGGTGCGAACGATGAGCACGCGACCCGAACTCAAGATCGTCCAACGCGCCCCCGAAAAAGTACTCATCGGACAACAGCTCGAAATCGAACTGGAAGTCTCCAATCCGGGATCCGGAACGGCCGGTAACGTCTCGTTGCAGGAAGACGTTCCTGACGGACTCGAGCACCCCAAGGGTCGTCAACTCGATAACCTGATCGGCAATTTGGCACCCGGCGAAGTGCGTACACAGGTCTTGCGTCTTAAGGCTGTTTCGCCCGGCTTGGTTCAAAATACCATTCGCTTGGTATCCGAAGACGGCTTGACGGCCGAGCACTCGATCAACGTCGAAGTGATCGCGCCGAAGATCGAAGTGGCACTGTCCGCTCCGTCGCTTCGCTATCTGGAACGCCAGGTCGCTTGCCAGCTAGAAATCATGAACACGGGAACGGCGGACGCGAACAACGTCGAAGTCTCCGTTCAGCTTGACCGTGGATTCACATTTGTCAGTACGGACTACGAAGGCCAATACGATCCATCTCGCCATTCGGTGTTCTGGTCATTGGCCCAGTTGCCACCTGGCGGTCGTGGGTCGGTTCCCTTGACATTGTTGGCGGTTGAGTCGGGCGACCGGATCATCACCGTTGACGCACGGGCCGATCTAGGGATCGCCGCGAAAAATGAACGCACGATTCGCGTCGAAGGACTTGCCGAACTGAGTTTTCAAATTATCAACCCAGGCGGACCCATCGAATTGGGCGCCGAATCCAGCTACGAGATCACCATCAACAACAGTGGCTCGAAACCGGATACGAATGTTCGCTTGGAACTGTATTTGCCACCAGGGTTGGAATTGATCGCGGCGGATGGCGATGCAGGAACCGACGGACGCGGCCTTGTCGCGTTCCAGCCGCGTGCCCAACTGGCACCGGGTGCGGAGATGAAGTATCGCGTGCGAGTTCGCGGAGTCGCAGCGGGCACCCACCTGGTCAAGGCGGTTGTGGTAAGCGATCAGGCAACCAAGCCGGTTTCGAAAGAAGAAAGCACGCTTGTCTATGCGGATCAGTAGGCCTTAGCTTGATTCGCGGATGCTCAAACATCGTTGTCGCGCAACGATGATGTGATCCAAGACATTGATGCCCAGAATCTTCCCTGATTCGGTTAAGCGATCGGTGACTTGATGATCCTCGCGACTCGGCGTCGGGTCCCCACTGGGATGGTTGTGCACCAACAAGATCGCGGAAGAGCTGTCGCGGATCGCCGGATGAAAGACTTCGCGTGGATGCACCAGGCTGGCGTCAAGTGTGCCGATCGTGATGCAGTGCGTTTGAATCGGTTTGTGTTTCGTGTCGAGCGTCACGATGTGGAATTCTTCCTGCACGCCATCTGTCGCAAGTCGAGCGAAGGCGCGCTGGCAGTAGTCGATCGCTTCCTTGGTGCTGGTGATTTTGGTTGCAATCGGCGTCCGGTTTGCCTCGATCGATGCGATGCGGCGGCCCAGTTCGATGCCGGCCATGATTTGACAGTAGCTATCCTTTTTCACCGCAACGGAAACGTCCTTCAAGTCCTTGGGCGTACACTTGGACAGATCCTCGATGCGTTGGGCAAACCGATTTGCGACTTTTCTACCGCCAACGACCGCGGATTCTTTGACAACGCCGACGCGGATCAGGATTGCCAACAACTCGGCGTTGGAAAGTGATGCCGCGCCCAATCGAAGCAGTCGTTCGCGGGGCCGATCTTCGGTCGGTGTTTCTTTGATCTGCGTCCCGTGAATTTGCGAGTCGATCCAGACCGCGGCTTCGAACGTCTTCTTCGACTCGATCCAACGGTAACGAAATTCACCGGCCACTTCGCTGCGTTGCAAGACGCCGTCGGTCACCAATTGGCCGAGCGTGCGAGTGACGTAGGCGGGGTGCGACTCGCTGCAGTTCTGTTTGGCTTCTTCGGACGAAAAGTCGTTTAACGTGACGAGCGGTTCGATGACCGCGAAGAGACGTTGGCGTCGTTCAATGCTCACTGGTTTCGCCCGTCAAGAGATGGCGTTGAGAAGCCAAAATCTTAACGGTCCAAGCATCGGTTGTGTGGCTCTACCGCGTTCCCGGGATGTACTGGCTAGCGTGCGGATTGCCAAAGTAGTGGCTTCCCGGCGTTGCTGACGGCGGCGTACCGCGCGTGATTGAACCCCTGCCGTAGTATCCGCCATATCCGTATCCGTAAATCGGAACGCCATAGCCGTAGCTGCCGTACCCATAATATCCCTGATCATAATAGGGACCCGAGTAGCCGTACTGCGATGGATAACCGTATTGGATTGGGTAGCCATTTCCATAGCCGCTGCCATAGACCGGGTATCGCACGCCGTGATTCCCGTGACCCCGAAAGACCTGATCGTCATGGACGTGATTTCCGGGTCCATGACTGTGTGGGATCCCGTTGGCGGTTTGGTTGCCCGCAGGAACTCGCACCGGAACGTCAGCCTGGCGGGGCGTTCGTCGCTGCAAATTCGCACCTGGCGCGACAATACCCTTCGAAGTATCCGACCGCGGGCGGAGCGCGGAACGCCGGTCGATCGAATCCTGCGCCACCAACGTATCGACGACAAACATCGCAAGCACGAGCGACAAAAACATTGCAAGATTGCGGTTCATGACCGGGGTCCGTGAAAGGTGAAACGATTTGTCTCTACCTTTCAGCGTAACGCATCCGCGCCCGGCGTCAATCAAATCGCCGGCGGCATCGCCCTAGCCATAGAAACAAAGATAGGCCGTTGATTCCGGCACTTTGACGCCGAACTTAACGTTCGCGGGGACTTTGAAGCTGGTTCCGGCCGCATAGCTGGTGAAGTCCGTTTCGCCGGGCAATTTGATCAGCAATTCACCCGAAACGACTTTCATCAGTTCGTTTTCGCTCGTCCCAAATTCATATTCTCCCGCCGCCATCACGCCCGCGGTCGCGCGGCCTTCTTTGTTCTCGAAGCCGATGGATGTGACTTTGCCGTCGAAATACTCGTTGACTTTCATGTTTGCTCGAAACGGTTGAGTTAAAAAATGGCTGGAGATCGCTATCCGATCGTTGTCGGATGCACCAAAGACGCCATGGCGTCGTCGATTGCGACCGAGTGGCGTTTGCGGTCCAGGAAAAAGTTGACGTGTTTGTATCCGCAATCCGCCAATAACTCTAGCGCCGTCTCGTAGCCATCGGCCACCCGTTCGGGTTGGTGGGCGTCGGCGCCCAAAGTGACCGGGATTCCACGTGTTTGCATTTCGCGAAGCATCCCCGGAAACGGGTTCATCTCTGAGATCATTTTGTTCACTCCGGAAGTGTTCAGTTCCATCGCGATGCCCGTGTCGGCGATGTCGTCGAGGGCGCTACGAATGTCATCGATGACGGCCTGCTCGTTCCAAGAATCCGAAAACATGTTCTTGATCAAATCGGGGTGAGCCAGCGAATCGAACAGCCCCGTCTTCGCGGCTTTGGCGAGCAGACGGAAATAGGTTCGTTGAATCTCGATCGGGTCAGCTGACCAGTACTTTTGTCGGAACTCATCAATTTGTGGGTGAACGGATCCGAGCACGAAATGGAAATCCGCGGACGAAAGCTGCTTCTCGAGATACGCCTCGTAGCCTTCGAAATAGTCCGCTTCCAAACCCAGTCGAACATCGACGCTGCCCGCCCATTGCTGACGAGTGTCGTCCACCAAATCGATGTACTCATCGAGCTGATCTTCACGCATCCGGACCCGCGACGAAAAACCATCGGGCATCGGATTGTGGCATGTCACAATCAGGCCTCGCAGGCCCCGGTTCTTGGCGGCCGCCGCATAGAGGGTTGGCTCGCCAATCGCATGGTTGCAAAGCGGCGTATGGGAATGAGACTCGAACAGTAATGGCTGCGAATCTCGAGGTTCAGAAGCATCGGAATCAGACAAAGCGGCACCCTTCATTGGTCGAACACATTCAACGTGTCTACACCCTAGGCGGCGCTGGAAATTTTGACGACCCCTCTTCTCGTGGGCTCGCCATCCAGATCGACGAAACTGCCCTCGTCTACGCAGCTCGCCGCGCGGTCGCGTTTCGCAAGCGTCGCAGTTCTTGTTGGCAACGATCCAGTTGTTCACCGGCGGCCTTCAAGCGACTGCGATAGTGTTCGATCAGCAGTTTGCCACGTGCTTGACCGGCACTCAACCTTGCACGTAATCGAGCCGTTTCCGTTTGCGAGGACTGGGCTGAGGCAGCGACCTGAGCCAGTTGAGCCAGGTCTTTCGCTTGCGCATCGCTCTGCTCTCGAAGCAACTGCATCTGCTCAATCAGGTCATCGCGTTGGATCTGCAACTGACCCGCCTCCGATGCCGTTTCGGATCGCTGCTGACGTTGCTGGTCCAGTTCTTCGGTCAATTCCTCGACCGTGTTCTGCAGCTCGTTGATTCGGTTTTGGAACGACAAGAACTCTGAATTCTGAATCTCAATCAATCGCCGTTCCTGTTCTTGCATCCGCTCTAGAGTTGCCTCTTGGCGTTGCAGTCGGTCGGTGACTGATTCCGACAGTTTCCAATTTTCGGTCAGTTCGGTTTGCGTTCTCGACAACTCCATCCGGAGCGAATCGATGTCCGTGCAAGCCGATTCGCACTCGGACTGCTTCGCTAGATAGTCAGATCGAATGATCGTCAGCTCGTTTTCTCTAGCCAACAAATCGGCTTTGGCGGTCGCCAAATCGGTACGCAGCGTCACCAAGTCGGCCTGCGACGCGCCCGCGCTCGATCGCACAGACTCGAACTGCGACGCCAATCGTTCCAGCTCGGCCGACTTCGCCTCCAAGTCATTGACGGCGGCCTGATGCGCGCGACTAGATTCGGCCAGTTCGCCGCGGCACTGTGCCAACACGCCCTGTAAACGCTGTAGTTGCTCTGATCGATCTCGTAACTGGTCCGTCGCCGACTCCGTTTCGCCCAACGCCAATTTCAAGTTGTCATGATCGCCTGTCATTCGAACATGCAAATCATCCATCTGATTCGCATGCGATTCCGCTTGCCTTGCCGACAATTCATCCAAACTGTCAACGTCGAGCTGCAGTCCATCGGCGACCTCGCACGCCTGAACCCATGCGGAGTGGAAACGGAAAGCCTCCGCTTCCCAGACGTTCGATTCAAAACTCTCTTTCTGTTTTCGTGCAAGGATCGTCAAAGCATCGGCCTGATGACGCAGTGCCTTCGCACGCCATCGAAAGGCCTCTCGCTGCCAGGCGTCGGATTCTGTGGCGCTCCACTGTGATCGAGCCGAAAGTGACGTTGCATCCACCCGACCGCGTTGCGCCTCGGCACGCCATCGAAAGGCTTCACGCTCAGACAGTTCCAGCAATCGTTTCGTCATCTCCAGTTCCGAACGAAGGCGCTCGCTCGTACCGGAAACTTCGTCGACGAAAGACTCTGCATCGCCAACTTCCGATTTCAGTATTTCGTTTTCGGCGACGACTTCTGCGAATCGGATGCCTAGCTCGCTATTTTTCGTCACCGATGACTCAAGTTGCGCCCTCAGGACGTTCACTTCAATCTCGGTCCGCGACAGATCGGCCGCCCGGTCGCGCTGCAGTTGTCTCAAAGCGGCGTCGGTTTCGGTGACTCTGGTCATGGCCTCGTTCATGCGACGAGTCAGCTCCTCGCATCGTTCTTCGGCCGTGCGAAGGTTTTCCGATTGAAGGCTCTCGCTTGCCGCTTGCATTCGCGTCCGATTCGCCCATTGCTGCCGTGCTTCGTCTGCTTCGCGTTGTAGCGAAGCGAGTTGTTTCGCGTGCTCGGCTGATTGGGCCGACATTCGCTTCTGCCAACGCCTGACTTGGTCGGCCATCGATGCGGTGGCCATTTCAGCGGCTTCGTCGCTGCCTCGTTTTCGGCGTGCTTCTGCGGCCAGTCCTGACTCGAGCGTTTTCAAACGAGTCGACGACTCGCGTCGAACCTTCTCAAGTTCTCGTTCAATGTCCGAATACTCCTGGTCGCGTTTTGCCAGCAGCGCCTCGTATCCAGCGATGAACGCGCCAATCCGTTCGGTGTCGGCGTCACGATTCTTGATTTGTAAGAACAGCTCCGAGACGGCGCTCTCTTTCTCGCCGGACGCCCGTTCGAGTTGCTGAGAAAGGCTTTTGATCGTTGTTGATTTTTCACGCAGCGATTTCTCCATCACTGCCAAGTCGACGGATAACTGGCGTAGCTCGCTGCCGGTCTCGTCGTTGCCCACTGCCTCGTGACTCGGCGCTTCCATCAGACGGCGATTCACTGCACGCTGTTCGGGCGTCAGCAAATCGACCAACCGTTCTCGTCGGGTTGGCTTGGGCCGATTGGCGGCGGAGCCGTTTTCCACCGGTTTTGACGCCGATTGCGGCGGCATGGGCGTGACCGGGACGTTTCGCGAATGCCATGGTTCGACCGCCGTGATGGTGTCGGTAGCCATGGGGCTGGCGCTGACCACGGGTCTGTTGGTGACCGTGGGTATGGGAAGATTGCTATCGAGCCACCACATCACGCGACCTCGTGTCTCGCTTAAGTAGTTGTCAGTATTCTTTGGACGTCCGGCTAAGAAGTTAGCGAAATGGGGCGTTTGAACGCAAACCCAAGTTTCCCGGTATTTCGTTCGACGTTGCCTCCGCCAAAAACAAAAGCCAGCGATCCGCAAATCGCTGGCTTTCTTGGCTTTAGAGTCGTTCTGGACTCAAAGTAACGAGGAGAGGATTAGAGCTCTTCGCTGATAACTTCGTGACTGGCCCGAGTGCCTAGCGAGCCCCACAAACCGTACGGGCTAGCTGCGCCGGCGACCGCCGGTCCAGTGCCACGGCGAGTGACCATTTCACCGTTCTGGTTTCCAGCTTCGATCGAATCGGTAATGAACTTCACCGCACCATCGCCCATCAGAACGTGACAGCCACCTTGGTGACGGCTGCTGGGCGACGCAACGACTTCCTTTGCATGGTCTTGGCCGGATGGGACCAGCGTCATGTCACCGGGAATCGGTGACAAACCCGACAATGTGCTGTGGTCGATTCCACAAAGTTCCGAGTTGGGCGGAAGAATGGTGAATACACCCGAGAAAATGGGCGAGAAGTCGGCCCAGCGGTAACCGCGTCCGAACCCAGTACCACCAAGCGTCACGCCAGTCTCGTTCCAAAATTGAGGGCGAAGCGGATTCACGAATTGCTCGCAAAAAGCTGGATTGGTGTAGACGGTCGGGCCATCGTTGTTTGTTGCGATTCGTGTCGCGACACTTCGATCGCCAAGGTCGGTCATCAATTCACCCGCCATGATCGTGTTGGCCAAGCCGTCGATGATGTCACGGAAGGCGCGAGTTTGCTTGGCGGTGAAAACCCCGCGACCCGATGCGCGAATCTCTTGGGCGAAGTTCGTATTCGTAATCACCCATGCCGTCTTGCCACCAAAGGTCGAACAGTTGATCGAATCACCCAAGCAAGCGCCATAGTTGGTTCGTCCCAAAGCCGGCAAGCCTTCGCCGGGGTCGCTTGGGCAGCGGAAGCCTGGAATGTTGGTTGCCCAAGGGCCATATGTACCGACGTTCGGTGTGGGCCCCATCGCTTCCCAAGGCGGGGTTCGGAGCGTTCCGTCCGCGTTGTACCCGTTTGGATTGGCAATCTGTTCCCAAAGAGCCTGTTGCTCGATGAACGGGGTCAAAGCAACCAAGAAACTCAATCGCTCGAGGTTCTTAAAGTTGTTGTTGTTCCAGAACTGTAAGCCAGCGCCAACGGTGACGCGCTGTCCCGTACCAGATCCGTGCTGGGGAATCTGTTTGTAGGCCGAGTGGTAGTTGTGAATGGCCAAGCCGATTTGCTTGAAGTTGTTGCTGCAACTCATGCGCCGCGCCGCCTCGCGTGCCGCTTGCACGGCCGGCAACAACAAGCCAACCAACACGCCGATGATCGCGATCACAACCAATAGTTCCACCAAAGTGAAACCGGAACGATTCCGAACCACTGTTCTCATAATATCTATTCCAAAAAGTAAAGACTGAACGCATACACGTTCGAAACACAAAAAGGGGTGTCGACCGACAACATGCGCCCGCCAACGTTACTCAAGTTTGATTCAATATTTCCGTCGCATCATTCACCACCAACAATACGAGCCTTCGTCGTCGGATTGCCGTCGTCAACGAGCACACGAATGTGATCCATGCCCGACGATACATAAAGCGTGAAATGCAGCTCGCGACCGTCCTCGCTGGCTTGCAGAATGTCGGCCGGTACTCGACCACTGTCCGTCGGAATGTGCTCGAGTCGACGCAAGTCAAATTTTGAATAGTCGATTCCAGGCAAGCCAAAGATGTCGTCGGTCTTGCTTAGCTGCGAAGGTGAAACTGCCACCCCCAGAATTTCGTGCTGGAACGAGATGCTTCCGGAAATCGAGAGTGTTGTCCGGTTCTCGATCGCATCGGGTTGATAAATCAACAAGTAACTGCTGACGAACCGTCCTTCGCCAAGACGGTGGCGATTTTCTCGGGTCAACGGCCAAGACTGGCCTGCGCCCAACAGATCAACTCTCAATGGATGATCGATGCGGCGATTCAACTGCTCAGCAACCAGAAACAGTTTGTGATCATCAGCCAAAAGCGGCAGCGACTGGTTTCGGCCCGGCGGCACAAATTCGATCAAGTCGGACACGTCATTGATCCCAACCGTCAAAGGCCAAATGTCCTGGTACGGTTCGGGGGCATAGGGAATGGGTTCGAGTCGTTCGCTGTCGATGTCTGCGGAAAATCCCATCCCTTGCCCGAAGGTCTTTCCCTGAGTCTGGTTGATGTCTCCGTTGATACGGGCGGTGACCTCGCCATCGAAAACGGCAACATCGACTTTGCCGTCCGCCGCCATCGTCAATCCGAAAGCCGTACCCAGATCACGCACTTCCATATCCCCAGCACGAACTTTCAGATCACTGTTTTTGTCTGGCAACCGCGCCGTCAATCGACCCGATATGAAATCGATCGTCGTCGAATCGGCTATCGAAAACTCCGCCGGTCCGCCGATCGATACGATCGCGCCGCCGGCCATACGAAAACGCGTCGCTCCCGATACCAGTTGATACCGTTGTCCATCAACAAGCCGGTCACGTAGGCTTCGCGTCTTCCCGTCCGACCACGTTGCTTGGCTCCCGTAAGTGATGATGGCGCCCCGAGCTTCTATTTGTGAAAGCGCTTCCAATTGAGCAGAATCCGATAGGCCAGGATCCTTTGCGTTCAAATCATCGCGTATCGGATCGGTCGCAGAACCGTTGTTGGCTACCAAGCCCTTCGCAAGTTCGTCGCGAATCGCCAACGCCCCAACCGTGAACATCGCCAAGATGACTGCGGCAACCGCTGCGACCGTGAACCATGTATTTCGCGACCGGTATCGGCGACTGTGTTCGCGATCCGCTTCGTCGGAACCGCGAGACAACGGGAGGGCGATGTTGTCGCGACTCAGGTTGCCATCATCGCAGTGGTCATGGTCCGCAATTTGAAACGCTTCGTTGCGGAACAATTCGATCATGGCACCCGTTTGCCGCTGCACTCCGATAAAAAGCCTTAGCTTTTCCGGATCTTTCCGCATCTCGTTTTCAAACTTGGCCAATTCGGCTTCGTCCAAACCGCCATCTTGGTACGCGGCGATTCGGCACTCAAAAAGAAATCGTTCATTGTCATTCATGACGACTCGGTCTCCAACTTTTGCGAAATACAATCGCCCAGCAACCGGTGGATGCGGGCAATCGCTTGGTAGGCCGATTCGACTTTTTGGCCCATCAGTTCAGCCACCTCGCGTCCAGAACGATTCTCAAAATAGCGAAGCCTGACGATCCGCTGACTGCGCGGAGTCAGCGTTGCCAAGCAATCTTGAAGGGAATCCAACAGCGTTTCGCGTCGCGAGTCCGTGGATTGATCCCAATTCCCCTCGATCAGCCCGAGCATGTCTTCCGACAGCCCCACATACCGACCTTCGCGGGTACGAATCACATCGATCGCGCGATTGCGGGCGCTCACGCGAAACCACTTCGATAAATGATCCGAAGATTCAAAATCGTGTTTTTGGCTAACCGCTTTCACGCAAATTTCTTGAAAAACATCTTCGGCCAGATGGAAGTTTCGAGTCACCGAATAGACGTATGAAGTCAACGCCAGCCGATTCTGGAGCAGATGTTCGGTGATCGTTTTCGCATTCAACATAAAATTGCCTTGACTGACATACGATGCAGCCTGCGATCTCTCGACATCAAACTTCGGAAAAATTACCCAAAATTTGGAAATTCTTACGAAGCCTTTTAGGCAACGTCGTTTCCAGACGCCGTTTTCCTGGCAAAGTTGAAACCAAGCCTATGCTTGAGATGATTCCCTGGTCGCCGCGACCCCGACGGATCAGCTCGCCGGTTTGGGGAATCGGCGAAACACGTTGATGGCGATGAAAATCGACGCTGTCAACAAAGCGGAACCCACCAAAAGCGGGGCCCCGGGAAGCACGAACGGAGCCTGGTCGCTGATGAAGTAGCTAAACAACAGCGTGTTAAAGAACAGCGGCGCGATGATGTTGGTCAAGCTCGTCAGGCTCGTCAGGGCTCCCTGGATTCGGCCCTGTTCCGTTTCGCTGACCGATCCCGTCACCAAACTCTGGATCGCCGGGCCGGCGACACCTCCAAATGCTCCGAAGACGATGATCATCGGAATCATCCATCCCTCGGACGCAAGTCCGTAGCCAGCAAATGCGATTGCCGAAATGATCGTCCCGCCGACGACTGCGCCCCGTTCACCGAAACGTTTGATCGTCGGTCGAACCATCCCGCCTTGCACGATGATCGCCATCACGCCCACCAAACCAAGGGCCAATCCATTGACGCCCGCATCCCAATCGAACTTGAACCCGGTGTACAGCACCCAAACGTTCTCTAGTCCCCGTTGGGCCAACGATTTGCATACGAACACCGCCGCCAATGCGGCAACCAGCGGATAGTCGGCCAAGCGACGCAGCGAATCCAGCGGGTTGGCGCCGCGAAGCGTGAACGCCGTCCTTTTGTCGACGCCCAGCGATTCCGGCACAACGAAGTATCCGTACAACCAATTCACCAGCGCCAATCCGGCCGCGACAAAGAACGGCAAACGCAAACTGATCCCGCCCAACAAGCCGCCCAACGCCGGTCCGATCGTAAACCCAAGTCCGAACATCACGCCAACCAAACCGAAATTCCGAGCCCGATTGTCGTCGGTCGAAACGTCGGCGATGTAAGCGTTACCCGTCGTCAAACTCGCGCCCATGATGCCGGCCAAGACGCGTCCGGCGAACAACCAAGCAATGTTGGTTGCGAAACCCTGGATCAGGAAATCGATTCCCAGTCCAAACATCGAACACAACAGCACCGGCCGACGACCGAAACGGTCCGACAACGCGCCAATGATGGGCGCAAACAAGAACTGCATCAACGCGTACGTCGCACCGATCACGCCGACGTAACGTCCGGCTCTCGAGAAACTTTTCGTCTCGCTGGCCGCCACAGCATCGGTCACCGCCACATCGATACTGGACACATCGATGCTGGCTGCGTCGACAATCATTGTCGCTGACACGGGGTCTTCGCCGACCAATTCACGAACCAACTCTGGCAGTACCGGAATCACGATTCCGATTCCAAGAATGTCGATAAACAGCGTCAGCAGGATGAATGCCATCGCCGCTTGCCGCGGGCCCGATGACGGGGCGCCCGGCAACGGCGGGGTGGCGGCTGGTTCGTAAGGATTGGTGGGCGAATCGCTCATTGACCGAACCATCCCGCCACTTCACGCAGCCCCGTCACGGCGTCTTTGGTGGGCCAGTACTCCAGCCCGACATAACCGCCGTAGTTCGTTTCACCGATGGCGCTAAAGATTTGGGGGTAGTTCAGTTCGCCTCGCGTCAATTCGTTGCGGCCCGGATTTCCCGCTGCGTGGAAGTGACCGATCTTGTCGATGTTGTTCCGCAAATTCGTGATCACGTGTCCTTCGCTGATTTGTTGGTGGTAGATATCGAACACCACTTTGACGTGTTCGCTTTCCACTTGATCGATGACTTCAAACGCTTCGTCGCTTCGGACAAGGAAATAGCCTCTGTGATCGATCAACTCGTTGAGCGGTTCAATGACCAGCGTGACGCCGCTGTCGGCCAAAAGTTTCGATGCCTGACGCAAGCCGATCACCAGACAATCATGCTGGGCGCGGCGGTCAACACCCGGTCGAAAATCGCCGACCTGGGAAATCAACGTCGGACACTTCAACCGCTTTGCCACTCGAATCGACTCGGCCAGCCCTGCCAGATAGTCGTCCCTCGTCGCGGGATCGACCAACGAGATAAACTTGGTACAGCAGGCCGCGATCTGCATGCCGTGGCGATCCCGGGCGGCTTCGATCGCGTCGAGATCTTTGTCCCACCACCCCCAAAATTCGAATGCCTTGATTCCCGCCGCAGCGACTTGGTCGATCGCTTCGACCGAGCTGATCGTTCCAAACACCGCGTCGATGCAGACAGAGGGGCGGTATTTTGGGGCATTCTTCGGCATGCTGGTCGTTTTCCATCGCAGTTGTGACTTGGTCGGGGATGAATAATACTCTTGCCATCCGTTTTCCTCACCCCGCCTTCCCTTCGGTTGCTAATCCATGAGACAAGCCAGATGCCTTTTTGCGATGACGGCCGCGTCCATCGCCCTTTTTTCAACGCTAATGCTTCCCGCCGGCACGGCCCGCGCTGAAACAGCTGTCAACCACTTGACCCAATCCGAACAGCGGAGCGGATGGCAATTGCTGTTCGACGGCAAGTCGACCGATGGCTGGCGGAACTACAAGAAAGAAGGCGTGTCCAAGGGCTGGAAGATCGTCGATGGGACGCTCGTTCGGGCCGAGAAAGGCGCCGGTGACCTGATCACCGACGACGAGTATGCGGCGTTCGAATTGTCGCTCGAATACAAAATCAGCGCCGCCGGCAACAGCGGTGTGATGTTCCATGTCGGCGAAACGGACGGTCCGCCTTGGCACACGGGCCCTGAAATCCAAGTCCAAGACAACGTCGACGGACACGATCCGCAAAAAGCCGGTTGGCTTTACCAACTGTATCAACCGTCAGCGCCAAACTGGTCCAAGGACAAGACCGTCGTTGATTCGACCCGCCCCGCTGGTCAATGGAACCAACTGTACATCCGAATCGCCAACGACGACTGCGAAGTCTGCATGAACGGTGTTCGCTATTTCCGTTTCAAACTCGGTTCAAAAGATTGGAAAGAGAAGGTCGGGGCTAGCAAGTTTGCGAAGCTACCGCACTTCGGTTCACTCGGCAAAGGCTACATCTGTTTGCAAGATCACGGCGACGAAGTCGCGTATCGAAACATCAAGCTTCGCGAAATCGGCGAAGACGGGTCCGTGCCCCAACCGATCGACGCCAACCTGGGTATGGCCAGCAACCTTGCGTTCCCCGATTTGCAGTGGGATCAATGGGAAGGCATCAACGACGCTGGAAAAATTCGTGACCTGCGTTTGATGGAATTGACGTTCGCCAATGACGGCAGCAACCGTTTGTACGCAGCTTCTCAGCAGGGCGGCATCTGGTCGTTCGAAAATCGACCCGACGTTAAAGAATCAAAGCTGGTTTTGGATCTGCGCGGCAAAGCCTATGACTGGAAAAAACCGGGTGCCAATGAACAAGGGCTGCTCGGTTTGGCGATGCACCCTGGATTCAAGAACAACGGCTACCTGTTTGTCTACTACACCCACGGGACCGAGCCGAAATCCGTCGTCTCGCGATTCACCGTCAACAAAGAAACCGGTGTCGCTGATCCTGCATCAGAATCAATCGTTATGGAAATCGATCAGCCGTACCAGAACCACAACGGCGGCAGCATGGAATTTGGTCCAGACGGAAAGCTGTACATCGGATTGGGTGACGGGGGCGATCGAAACGATCCCCACGGCAATGGACAAAATCTTGCAACCTTGCTGGGATCGATCTTGCGCATTGATGTCGACCAAGCCGCCGACGGAAAAAACTATTCCATCCCATCCCACAATCCGTTCATCGGCGTGAAAGATGCGAGGCCAGAGATCTATGCCTACGGCGTCCGAAATCCTTGGCGAATTGCCTTCGACCCCAAAACCGGCAATCTTTGGTCCGGGGATGTCGGCCAAGAATTGTGGGAAGAAGTCGTGGTGATTACGAAGGGCGGCAACTACGGCTGGAGTACCCGTGAAGGCACGCACGCCTTCGGAAACCGACCCGCAACCGAAGGTGCCCAGCCGATCGGACCCGTGTGGGAATACGATCACCAAATCGGCAAGTCGATCACAGGTGGTCGCGTTTACCGCAGCAGCCGCTTGCCGAACTTGGAAGGCAAATACTTGTACGCCGACTACGTCACCGGCACCGTCTGGGCACTGACTTACGACCAAGCAACGGGCACGGCTACGCGTAACGAACAAGTGCTTCCCAACAGCGTCGCAGTGTTGTCGTTCGGGCAGGACCAAAACGGCGAGGTCTATATCCTGACCAACAGCGCCCGCGGTGAATGCATCTACCGTTTCGACGATTCCACGGAAAAATCGGACGTCGCGCAACGCTAGTCGATCTTATACCGATTCGTCTGGACGCACCGCGCGTCCAGGCGGTTGCCTCAGTTAGGTCTTCAGTCAGGTCCGAGCTCACGGCCGCTCGTTGGTTTTCGGGTAGCGGCAGTAGCCAACGGTGACGTTCCATATCCGGATTTGCGTTGGCACTGCATGTCATTAACCGTGCAACCGTGGCGGTTAGGTGGTGGACGCACCAATCGGGCTGTTTTTCCGTGTTGGGAAAACCCGATGCGGGTAAGATGGAGGTTGCCCGAGCCCTCCTCGCGAGTTGTTTGTGACCGATCCGAAATCAACGAACGACCCATCAAGCGACGAAGTCGCGGCTCCCTCCCCCGCGAATTCGTCTGCCGGAAATTCCACCGCCGCAAACCAAGACGTCAGCAGTTCGCCGGCGTTGCCACAACCCGCGATCGGGCGGCTCAGTCTGTATCATCGGGAATTGCATCGACTGCTCGAAACAAATTCGACGAACATCAACAGTCAGCAGCTTGGGCGACTCGTCAACGTCTCACCGCCAGTCGTCCGGCGTGACCTCAGCGCTTTAGGAACAATCGGCCGCCGCGGAGTCGGGTACGACGTTCAGCGTTTGATTGATCGGATCGGCGAGGTGCTCGGGTCGGGCATGCAGTGGAAGGTGGTTTTGGTTGGCGTGGGATCGCTGGGCGACGCATTGCTGCGATACCGGGGATTCGAGCGGCTCGGATTCGAACTGAGCGCCGCGTTCGACAACGCACCCAACCGAATCGGATCCGAGATCGCGGGGATCAAGATTCGCGATGCCGCAACCATCGAAAAATTCCTCGTCGATCACCCGGCCGAATTGGCGATTTTGGCGGTTCCGGCAGAGTTTGCCCACGAGATTGCCGACCGTCTGGTGGGTTGCCGGGTCAACGGGATCCTGAATTTTGCACCAACCACGCTGAAATTGCCTCCACGCGTCGCGGTGGTGAACGTCGACCTGGCAAGCGAACTTCAACGGTTGGCGTTCGCGATTCAGGCCCAAAGATGACGGTAAGAGGGCAAAAAACCGAATCCAGCGTTAAAGGTCGAAGCAAAAATCGCCGAAGAGAACCGAACCCAAGAGAACTTCCAAATGTCCTCTTTGGCGAAGGCGCAAGTCGTGCTAAACTTCGCCCACACAACCCATCACTACCCCGTGGTGTAATTGGCAACACAGCTGGTTTTGGTCCAGCCATTCTAGGTTCAAGTCCTAGCGGGGTAGCTTAATGGCAAGTCAGCCAAAGCCGATTGAAGACATACCCAGTCATTTACGGGGTTTTCTTCAATCGGCTTTTTTTGTGTCTCAGGATGTCCGCCCTTAGCCTGCACCGTCTGTGGTGGATTTTGTGGTGTTTTTTCTAGGTCCACCACTTCGCTTTCGGCCTGCGGGTCGGCGACTGGTTTGCGTGCTGCCATCGCTGCCGTGGTCACGCCAATGATCTTGGCACCATCGACGACAGCACGGTCGAAACTTGCCTGCATCGTCATCGCGTAGTGCTTGTTTGCCACGTCCGGTGAATTGCCAAGCCAGCTTGTGACGTCCTTGGCGGGATAGTGGGCGAGCAATTCAGTTTCGCGGGTGGCTCGCAAATTCTGCATAGGCTTCTCCCATGGCACCAATCCTGCACGGGTGATGATCTTGTCCAGCGTCGTCAGGATGTTGGCCTTGTGGTCGTACCGGGTTTGCACTGACACGGCACCTTGAGGGGCCATTTCGCGGGCACGAAGCAGGTGCGGTCGTAACTCGGGAAAGATCGGACAGCGACGAATCGGCGGCGTCTTGTTGCTCCGCACAATCATCCTGTTGTTGGGCAGGTCGATGACGACATCGAACAAATGATGGCCGGAAAAACGTCGATGATGCCGGATTTGAAGAATCAACTGACAGCCCAGGAAGCCGCTTCATTGGCCGCATTCTTAAACAAGATGGAGATCCAGTGATGCGATTGGAATTGATTATGGCTGCCTTGATCGCATTCGTGATCAGCAGCAACGCATCGGCACAAACCGAGTTTCTCGAAAATGAAGCCGCGCAAAGGGTTCCGGCGATTTCACCGCTTCTTGGCTCGCACCCTGGGCGGAATCAAACGCCGCCCAATGTGTTGTTCATTGCCATCGACGACATTAACGACTGGGTTGGACCACTCGGCGGACATCCGCAGGCTCAAACACCGAACATGGACCGTTTCTGCAGGCAGGAATCGGTCCTATTCTCCAATGCCGTTTGTGCTGCACCAATCTGCGGCCCTTCACGTTCGGCGATTTTGTCAGGATTCATGCCCAACCGCACCGGCGTGTACGGCAACGGTTCAAACATGCTGTACAGCGAAACGGTCAAAACGCACGCCACGCTGCCCGAGTACTTTTCCAAGTACGGATATCACACGCTTTCCAACGGAAAAGTTTTTCACAAGCACGGGACCGAGCACGGCGTTGACTTCGGCCACTGGGCATTCGACGAGCATGCGCGGGCTCGCCAAGGTGTGAAGGACAGTCCCGACACCACTCGTTACACCAGCAGTAAGTCGGGCGTGATCAACGGCCAGAAACGCCCTGAATTCAAAAGCACCAGCAGCAAGCTGACATGGGGTCCGACCACGAGTCCCTTCGAGGAAACCGTTGACTTTCGAGTCGCCGATTGGTCTCGAGAACAATTAACTCGCGACTTTGATAGACCATTCTTCATGGCCATAGGTTTCATAAAACCGCATTTGCCCTGGGTCGTGCCCCAAGAATTCTTTGACAAATACGATCGAGATTCACTGCAAATTCCGGACGTCAAAGCGGACGACTTGGAAGACATTTTGTTGCCCGACGGCAAGCCAGCGTTTGAGGCAACCGGTGAGTATCGGTGGATTCAAGAACATGGGTTGCAGAAGGACGCCGTTCACGCGTACTTGGCAAGTATCACTTATGTCGATACATGCCTTGGCTTGGTTTTGGAAGCGTTGGAACAAAGCGGCCACGCCGACAACACGATCATCGTCATCTGGGGTGACCATGGTTGGCACTTGGGCGAAAAGCATCGCTACCTCAAAAACACCGTGTGGAACGAATCGGCCAAGACCCCATTGATCGTGCGAACACCAGGCATGACGTCCTCTGCCAAATGCAATCAAGCGGTCAGTCTAATTGACCTCTACCCCAAGCTGGTCAGTCTATGCGGTCTGCCTGCGAAAGAATTGGACGGCCACGATTTCACACCGCTTTTGCAAGTTCCCACAGCGCCCTGGGACCATTTCGGCGTCACGGTTTCCGCCACCGGAACATCCGTGATGGGAGAACGCTACCACTACATCCATCACCTGTCGGGTGCGGAAGAGTTTTATGATCTCAGCACTGATCCAATGGAATGGACCAACCTGGTCCGACACCCCGAACACGCTCAGCGGATCGCTGAAATGAAACGGCATGTCCCGCAACAACGGGCAATCTTTCCCGACATCCATTTCGACAAGCCACCGAATTACGTCGACGCGGATGCGGATCCGACCCTCAAGTCCAAACGAAACCTGTCAAAACTCAAGTAGCTCCGTCGAAGGCAATCACCGAAGAATAGCCTCCGAAGGCACCGATCACGCGGAGCGATCGTCGTTCGATGCTGACGACTGCCCGACGTTCATCGCTGGCGCTGCAGCGTCAGAACCCTCGACGAGCCACTCGTGTATCCTTTACGCCGACACCACTGACAAGGAAAAAACATGACTCAAAAGAAACCCACTTCGCGTCGCCAATTCCTTGGCCAGACGGCAGCGATTGCATCCGCCTCTCTGGTCCCGTTTGGGGCTTTGTCTTCGCGCGTATCCGCTCAATCGCCCAATGAGCGCCCTCGCTTTGCTTTGATCGGCGTGGGTGGGAACGGGACTCGCACCGCCCCCGTCGGACAGCAGTTTGCTGACTTGGTTGCGCTGTGCGATGTCGATGCAAAGCACTTAGCTCATGGAAATGGCCTGTTGTGCGACGGAAAAGCGGACCTCTATGGCGACTATCGCGAAGTGCTTGCCCAAGATGACATTGATATCGTGCAAATCTCTGCGCCCGATCACTGGCACACTAAAATTTTGATCGAGGCGATGCTTGCCGGAAAGGATGCATATTGCGAAAAGCCACTCACGTTGACGATTGACGAAGGCAAGCTGATTCGCAAGGTTCAAAAGCAAACAGGGCGAGTCGTTCAGGTTGGTACTCAGCAGCGAAGCAGCATGAACTTCTTCAACAAAGCACTCGCCGTGATCGCGGATGGGCGTCTTGGCAAACTATACAAGATCACCGTTGGCATCGACGCGGGTGGATGGAGCCCGGAAATTTCTGTCGCCGATGTCCCCGAAGGACTCGATTGGGATCGTTGGCTCGGCCCAACACCCGTGATGCCTTTTCGATACCTTCAAGATCCCAAGAAAGATACAGACAGAAACTACACCAACGGGCACACGCATTTCCGATGGTGGTACGAACACTCGGGTGGCAAACTAACGGACTGGGGTGCCCATCACATCGACATCGCTATGCTGGGCATCGCGGCAGCCGGGCAGAACAACGACCCGGTTTCCGTTGGAGGATCATCTCGACATGACGTCGAATTCAAGGATGGCGTTCCCATGCAAGACAATCGTTACAACACGGCCCGCGAGTTTGACCTGATCGTCGACTTTGCCGATCGCGATGTTCAGATCAACATACGCCATGATGTTGACAATGGCATACTGTTTGAAGGCGAGCGCGGCCGGATCTTCGTTAACCGCGGAAAGTTAGTTGGCAAGCCGATCGAGGATGTAGCGACGAAACCGTTACCCAAGGACGCAATCGCCAAAGTCTATCGCGACATGCCGATCATGGGCAACGATCGCGATGCCCACTGGGCCAATTTCACGCACAGCATAAAGCATCGCACTTTACCGATCTCCGATGTGCATTCGCACATGAAGATGCTCAACGTTTGTCACTTGGCCGGCATCAGCTGCCGACTCGATCGCACGATTCATTGGGATCAGACGACCGAGCAGATCACCGGCGATGAACTTGCCGCCAGCATGATGAGCCGCCCCTACCGCGAAGGCTACGAGATTGAGATGTAGTCGATTGTGTTCAGCTACTCTTCAATTTTCGTACAAGACCCAAGACCTGATATAAGGACACCATCGCTTATCGGCTCAGTCGTCGTCGGCGTGGTTTCAATCGCGTGGTTTTCGGCCACCCGTTTGGTCGTGTAAAAAACGGCGGTAATATCCAAGTCAAAAAACGCAGCCGATCCCGATCCCGATCCCGATCCCGATGCCGCTGCTTAGACGGACCCGGTCGCCGCAGCCCAGGAATTCCCGGGTTGGTCTTTCGTTTGTGAATACGCCAGCGACGGCAATGCGCTGTGGGCGACTCCGGCGGAGCGCCCGTTCCATGTTTCGACCTACCAAGTGATGACTGGATTGGCGGGAAGATTGTTCAACAATGGTGCGAACTTGATGTGATGGAGGATCCGATCGTGTGCGATTTTGCGTTCGGGCAGGCATGACTCGACAGCGACCAGGGCCATCGCGGCAAGGCGTTGCTCAACGCGAGTCGAAACCATTGCCGCCTCGCATTTGCGGCGATTCCTAGCCCGGGACCAAGAACCCGTTTGGCGTAACCGCTCGTGCAACACGGCACCCACTCGCGACTACCTCTACCCCGCGATCAAATAACCTGCGTTTCCATCAACGCAAACAGCGTCCCGATCCCTCCCATCGAATTGCAACGTCCCAGTCTCGTATGCAGTCGGCAATTCCTGAATCTGCGAATCGCCCTCGCCCATTTTGCGAGACTCTTCCTCTACCAAACGGTCGAGCGGGCTTGTCACCCGCACCCCGGGCCGGTTCATCACGTGGGTGTAGATCATCGTTGTCTTGACGTCACTGTGCCCCAGCAACTCTTGCACCGCCCGTATGTCCGTGCCTGTCCAAAGCAAATGCGTTGCGAAACAATGCCGAAACGTGTGGCTGGTCACATGCTTGTCGATGCCCGCCCCGTCAACCGCCACTTTCAAGTGCCGAGGGAACGTTTCGTGATGCAGATGGTGTCGGTGACGATCACCGGTGCGAGGGTCACGCGACAAGCGGTGTGATGCGAACAAGTACTGCCAACGAAACTCGCGATGAGCCGATGGGTATTTGCGATGCAGCGCGTGCGGCAACCAAACCGACGCCGTGCCATTAGCCAAATCATGTTCGTGAAGCGAACGTCGTGAATCGATGAACCGGCGCAGCGGCTCCGCCAACTCCGACGGCAACGGCACGAGTCGACTCTTGCCTCCTTTGGCTTGATGAATCTCAATCAACCCATTTTCGAAATCGATATCTTTCACTCGCAGCCGGATCGCCTCGCTGATCCGCATCCCACATCCATAAAGCAACTGTGCGATCGTCAAATGAACGCCCTCCAAGCCGTCAAAGACGCGGGCGACCTCGCTCGTACTCAACACCGTCGGAATCTGTTTGCCCTTGCCGGCGCGAATGGCCTCGATGTGCCCCATGTCACGCCGCAGCACCAGCGTGAAGAACTTCAGTAAACCGTGGAACGCGGTGTTCTGAGTCGACGCGGCGACGTTGCCATCGACCGCAAGATCCGTCAAATGGTCCTCGACGTCCGAAGCTCCCACCCTTTCAAAATCGGCCAAGCAACTCATGCCGCGGTCCGCCATGAAAGCCTTCACTTTGCCGACATAAGAACGCTCCGTCTGCAACCGCATGCCGTCCTTGCGAAGGGCCCGTCTGAATTGTTGGATCGCATCCGATTCCTTTGGATCGATTTTGCCTACCACATCTTCGATCGTGTCGTATCCGTCTTGTTTAGCCCGCTCGTTGGCGACAATTTCCTTCATCTTGTCAACGATGAAAGCGAACGGATCAATCGGCAGTTCTTGCTCAAACCGGCGGTACACCAGCAGTCCGTTCAGGATCTTCATTCGCTTCCAAGCTGGCATTCGCTGGTCGCGTTTGGAACGCAAAAACAGGATCACATCGTCGGGCGAGAAGTCCCAGCCCGTCTTCCCGCTTCGCTTATGAAAGTTGCTGAACTGCTTGAACCAGATCTTCGCCCACTTCAATTCCTGCTCAGCCCGTGATGGCTTCTCAAACATCGACATGTTCGCCACTCCCTCAACCTTGCGGCTCTAGGTCCTCACCGAGGCAGAAATTCACCGCCGCCCCGATCTGCCCGACGGACAAAACACCGCTTCAACCAAGTGTCGAGCGGTGAGTGCAATAACGTACACCATCCTCCAGCGGGGATGCAACGGCGATGCAGCACAGAAGCACTTCTATTTGGGCGACCAGGCAGTCTGCGTCGAGTAGTTCATTGCCGGATGACAAGAGAGCTTAGACAAGAGAACTTAGAGAGCCCTCGACAACGGCGGGAGCAACAGCACAGCAGTGCCACCGACACCGCTCAAAAGGACGGCGCCCTCGAAGTGAAAATTGCTCTGAACTCGGCGCTACCAATGATTGCATCCCCCATCCGAACCGGTGATAATAAGTCCATGACCAACGCGGTAGCGAAGCCTCGCCAGGAGATAATAAGTCCGGCCGCCCCCCAGGCTACCGAAGGTTCATCCCGTGATAATAAGTCAAAACACGGTATTTCCACCCACTGCAACGGGTGAGAAACAAGTTCGTCGTATGCTAATCGAGCCACGCGGCACGATTCCTTGCCATCGAGTCCATTTGTTCTTCTAGCGTCAATTCGCGAGTCTCGCTGTAGTCTTTGCCGCACCACGCACATCTTGGCGGGTCACTACCATCCATCATTTGCACTTGGACTTGATGGCGGCATAAATCCGGCCAACAAAGCGACGGCTGTGGACCTTCATGCACACGATCGCGAATTGGCAACTCTTTGACGATATTGGTCGAGCCGCAATCGACGCAACGACGAACAACGGATTGAACCGAAGTCGCGGCAGCGTTGTTTTGTGAATCCATAGTCATTCCTCGCGACTCGGTTAATCCTGACGTTCGCCGACAACAACTGCCATGGCTATCCCCGATCCTCCACGCGGCATATCTCGGCTCGACTACGAGCAATCCATTACGGGATGGAATGCTCGATACATGCGCGAAGGCGTACCCTTCAGTCAGTCTTTTTCGGACGCAAAGTACGGCTCACCTGAAAAATCCCTCGAAGCAGCGATCGCTTGGCGCAAGGAAGCGCTGGAAATCATTCCGCCACGCGACCGTCGCGAGTACGCCGAACTTGGGAAGTCTCATAACACCTCCGGAATCACGGGTGTTTACAAGACGATAGGCCACTACCGCGTCGATGGGACGCCCGTCTACTACTGGGTCGCGTCTTGGTGTCCATCCAAAGGTAAACGTCGGCACCGCAATTTCTCGATTGACAAATATGGAGAGGAGGAAGCAAAGAGGCTTGCTATCGAGGCTCGCAAGACTGCCATCGCGAATCTCGATGCCGAATGGCCCGAAGATGCGTTCGCAATGCCGCGACGCCGGACAATAGAAGATGATCTGCATCGCGATATCTGGGCATTCGAGGGTGACGAACAATATAGAATACATCGCGACAAGGAACGCGATCACAAGATTCGACTTGAGAAGATCAACGCGTTTCTTGCCGTACACGGCGACCTGTTTTGCGAAATCTGCGGTTTCAATTTCGAGAAGGAATACGGTCCCATGGGTCGCGGTTTGATCGAGGTTCACCACACTGTGCCTTTGGCTGAAATGCAACCAAACCATAGGACGACGCTAGACCAATTGATGTGCATCTGCTCCAATTGCCATCTTGCCGTCCACAATGGCGATCCAACGGAGAATCTACGACGCCTACGGTTCATATTCGACGCGAAATCGAAGAAGCGGCGAACCATCGCGTGCACCGGAGCACGCGAGCCAGGCGAGTTGGCAGTTGAGAATCTTTCGCGCGTGCCCGGTGACGCGTGACGTTACCCGACTGAAATGCCGCAGACGTAACACGCGACTCCATGACAAACGCACAAGACGTAATGGCACTTCGGAAACTGACGGGGTTTGGCGTCCTCCAATGCAAGCTACTAATCGACGATGCTGGCTCACTTGAATCCGCTATCGAACGTATTGAGAATAAAAGACCGCCGATCTTCTTTACGTCTTACAGCGGCATTTGCCCCGGTTGTGGCGCTGGACATCGCAGCCCTACACAGATGGACTGCCCGAACTGTGACTGGCTTCGCGTCAAACCGCATGACCGCACTCGATGGGCCATGCTGGACGTTGTCCATCCTGCGGATTTCGTTTTCGCTGGGATGGATCGGTCTGCTCGCATTGCGGGCACGGTAGGGATCGGTGACACTAGACTGACTACCAAGACGGCGGGTAACCATCGCGTGAACCGGAGAACGCGAGCTTAGTGATTTGGCCGTTAGAATCTTTCCCGCGCGTTCCCGGTTACGCGTACCGTTCGCCGACGGAATCACTTGCGCAAGACCTGATGTGATGCGGGCTGAAATTCACCACTTAGAATCTAACGACCATGTCGACTGGAATGCCTTCCTACAATACCAGTCACCTGACCCATACGATGACTTCGGATGGTTCCATTTGACGGTTGGTGCCACCGACGTTCTCGGCGGCAATGATTTTCAGGTTTGCGTCGCTACTCCACGTGCTGTTGGACGAATCAAACACGATAAATTTGTGCCTGGTATACTGGTAGACCAATATGATGCCGCAACGGTCGAGAAAGCGATTCGTGATCGTGTAGAATCGGTCTGCGGCCACAGCTGGGAAGAGCTTGTGGGTCAACTGCGTGTTTTCATGCAATGGGAATACGAAGGGATGGCTGGGTCGTAACGCCTCGCCAAGGGAAGCGGCGAACCAAGCGATGGACCGGAGTCGCCGATCCGGCCGTTTTGACAATGGATGATCGCTCACGGCGACCGCGGTCATCGCCAGCGTTACCCGACTGAATTCACATCCACATGTCACGACGCTTTGCGATTCTGACGACGTGCTTCGCTCTCGCAACTGGTTGCCTGCTTACGGCTCCGTTTCTCGTCTACCATCAACGCCAATCGCAATTCGACCGCGTTCGCGAATTGGTTGAATCTCACGGTGGTTTCATGATGTTTGACATGGTTGACGGAAACTACATGCTCGACCTCCGCGGTGACGCTGCAACCGACGACGCCATGCTTGCCCTCGTCCCTGAATTGTCGCGCCTTCCAACTGGCTTTACATTTCTCGGTCCCGGCGAATCCCGGCTCTTTTATGTTTCGATCGACAACTCAACGATGACCGACGTTGGCTTTGATGCTTTGTGCACACTGCCATTGATGTCTGTCTCCCTCGACTGCCCAAACCTAACTGACCGATCGGCTGACCGCCTATCGGAGCTTGAACAACCTTACGCGATCGTCTCGGGTACGGCGCCATTTTCTGACGCCGCGATCAAGCGGCTACACGATTCTAAACCTAACACGATGCTCGAAACCCGTAACGGCGGGTAACCATCGCGTGCACGCGGAGGCCCGTTGGTTCGTTTTCTCGAATGGATACTCAACTCACGGGCCCCGGTGACGCGGGACGTTATTTGGCAAAGACCATGGACACTCGCCATCTGGATGACGGAACATCAATCCACGATTTCACTGGCCGGTTCTTGGTTCGATGCCCGAAGTGTGATTCGTGCGCAGACGTGACCCGATTCGAGACCGACGTTGAAGTTCATCCATGGCGCGCACGTTTCTGTTGTCCACATTGTGGATCGACAAAGGATGGAAGGTTGGGCGGTTGGTCAGACCGTGAACCAGTGGATTGGGTTTTCGGATACAATCTTTGACTACAGACTCCCTGCTGCGGACATACGCTGTGGGCATACAACTACTCCCACTTAACGTTTCTCGCTTCGTATGTCGGTGCGGATCATCGTATCGGCCTGACGGAAGCGACAGCGATTGAAAAAAGGATTCGAAACTCGACCCTTGCAAGCTCGCTCCCCGCATGGATGATTGCCGCCAAGAACCGAGCTAATGTGCTGAAGGCGATAAACAAACTCAGAGCAGCGGAAGCCAAATAACCAAGCAATGCACCCGAGTCGCGAAGTCGGGCGTTTTGACAATTGAGAATCTCTCGTCGCGACCGGGTGATTGCAATCGTTATCTGGCCTGAACCAATGAGAGCCAATTACATCCCAATCGTAGCGCTGCTCTTTATGCTTGCTGGCTGCAATGAGAGTGCGAACTCAACCAATGAGGTCACCGTGAACAGAAACGTACTTGGGCTGGATGATGCGCAATGGGCCAACTACGCCAGTCGAACCGGCACTGGATCAGACATTGCGTCACTGCTGAGCTTGCCTCCCAATGGTGACGATCAATACTTTAGGATCTTCCACGAATGTTGCGATCTTGAGACTTTCGAGATTTACCCCGCAGCCTATGCTGTCTATCCACATCTCGAAAAAATCGCTGCTCAATCGAGCGATCCCAAGGATGCCCAATGGCCTTTGTCGATTTGCGCTGCGATTTGCGCGAACTTCAAGAACACGAAAGAGCGATCTGACGTTCCAGCGGAACTCTGGGAAAACTTCTCTACTGCCGTGAAGCATTCCGCTGAGACCGCAGCAAATCAAATTCAGAACTTCCCGACTGACGATCCATCATTCATGAAATTCATGATGATTCAACCGATTCTCCAGAACATTGAAACTAAACCGATGTTTGGCAATCCTCAACCAAATAGTTTCATCCTGAATGACTGGTTCGAGGAGCGCCGACCCGAAGAATTGGCCAGATAACAAAACGATGCACGCGAAGCCGGACTTGCGTGTGCTTTTTTCTGCTTGCAAGATTTCCGTTCCGGCTCGGTGATCGTAACCGTTATCCCGCTTAGGCTAGTCTTTTGAGCAAATCCAAAAAAACATGGTGGCGGCGATTGCTCAGCGGCGTCGTGATATTGGCAACGTGTTGGTGGCTCGCCTACTCCGTTTGTTGGCAATGGGGCTGGGGATACTACGAGGCGGGAGGCGGTTCGACGATATACGAACCACTGGATGAAAACGAAATGGAATCCGCCGTGACTTCTTTCAGGAGGGCTTCACTTATTAACCCGTGGGGCGTCTCGTCGAGAAACTATGCCGGAAAGTCCTTGATTGAATTAGGTCGCTACGAAGAATCGTTGGTGGAATTCGACTCTGCACTTAGCATTTGGTCTCGCTCATTCACCGCACACTACCGGAAATCATATGCATTAATGAAACTTAAACGATATCCAGAGATGGTCGAATCGCTTAAAAAGGCGATTGAACTTCAAGGATCCCTTGGTCAAGTTGTTCGGTTTTCAACAGAATTTGAAGAGGTTCAGGGCGAATCTTTTATGGAACCATTTCTGGATCAATATTGATTCTCATCGCGGGATAACAAAACGATGCACGCGAAGCCGGACTTGCGCGTCTTTTTCAGTAATTAGATTTATCGTTCCGGCTCGGTGATCGTAACCGTTCTGCCACTGAAGATTTGCACTTCCGATGATTGACGTCTCAATCGCGTCAGCTGATTCCGAAACGACCATCGAAGTCGCGTTGGGTAGCGCATCGGAGGAACGGGCGCTCGCGGTTGTCCAGTTCGCAGTGATGTGCGTGGGACTTATCCTCGTTCTTCCCGACATCCATTTAGCGAGATTCCCTCACGATTGGTTTGGATCGGCTGAGCTTGCTGCCCGCTTCGCCTTTGCCGGACTATGGATTGCGATTGGCATATTTGCATCTTCGCGTGTGATCTTTCCCCCGGTCCCGATTTCCTTGCATTTCACACCGCACCAGATCGGATACGATTCTGGTCGCCCTGGATTACTTTATCTTTGCAACACGTACGGCGAGCGTCTTCACCCAGTCTGGTCGCGCGCACTCCAGAAAAGAATTCGTTGGGACCTGCATCGTCGGGATTTAGACGTTTCGAACGTTCTCTTGACGGCAAGTCATGGAATGCTCCATCTGCAATCGCGCTCAGGGCTACTTGGATTCGGGCTGTGCATACCCGATCAAGTGCATGACAGCCTTTGTGAGGCGATTCAAGCCTGGGCGAAGGCAGAACCATCCAATGCACCCGAGCACGCGAGCCGGGCGTTTTCAAATGGACAATCTACCGCGCGTGCCGGGTGATTGGTAACGTTCGCCGACACCCAAGCGACCAAACCGATCAGCGAATTGAATCCATACGAACCACCAGCCGAAAAAGAAAATTCCAGCCGCACCTTGAGCGTGGAAGACTTTCGTAGTGCAATACTGCAAGGCCTTGCTGTTCTCGTGATACTATTTTCGATTGACTTCTTTCTCGATGAGACACCTGACCTGTATTACAACTTCGGCGCGCCCATTGCCGTTTTCGGCTGCACTCTAATCTATCGGTCGTTCACGAGCGGGCGCAGGGACAGTGCCAACAGTGGACAGAGTGATGAACACCTGGAAACTGATGATGCACCATAGCGGCGAACCATGCCGTGCACCGGAGCGGCGTCATCGCGTTTCCCGGTGGCTCACTTTACTCTCGCCGCCCGGTGACGGCGGACGTTCCCCGACTGAATGTTTGATCGTGGACTCAAAGCGAAACCGTCGGCTTTCCCTGTTGTCGTTGTTTATTGTCACGCTTTACCTTGCACTGCTCTTTGCCGGTTTCCGCGTCGCAAACCTTCGCGGGCTTGGCTGGGCCTATCTGCTCTGTGGCGGACTGCAAATGATTGTTTCCCATTTACCTTGGCAATCGCTTTATCCACTGAATTCACGCGGTATGACTCTGGTTGAAGGCGTTGTCGTGTTTCTTACCGCTGGCGTACTTGTTGGCATTGGACCTTGATTGGACGACGCGCAAGCTCACGCTTTACCTTGCGTTCTTGGCATCGACGATTACGCAGCGGCGGGATATTTCTTGCGGTCTCCAAAACGCGACACTCAGTCGAAATTGACGATCACGACATTGACGGTACCCAGCGACTGAGACGAGAATAGCGGGGAACCATGACATGCACGGGAGCACGGCTTGCGGCGTTTGCTGAATTGGATGCTCAACTCTCCGTGCCCCGTGATGTCCGACGTTATCGGACTGACGTCTCAGGTGTTTCACGCGTTCGCTCGCACTAGCGATTGCTGCAACGCCTGATTGGAAATTTGTCGTTCGGCATTCGCGTTAGCGAATTTGCGAGTCAAACGCATTGATCCTCCGTTTGCGATTTCCTCCCTCCAAGCCGCTCGCAATTCTTGAACGTGTTCGCTGTTTTCGTTTGCTGATCAAGCGACAACGCTTTTGATCCTTCGTTTACCGTCAACAAGCACTGTCGGATGACAATTGCCGTTTTACTGCCGACCCGGTCAACGCCCAATTGCTTGCCGCGTGAACCAAGTCCCGCTAAACTGTGGCGGCGTGGCAACCGCTGCCCGATGCTCGACCAATGCCCGTTCATAAATGCCGATAACAAACACATGCACCGGAGTGGCGGTGGTCACGTTTCTTTGGAATCACGTCAATCGCCGCCACCCGGTGATGTGAGACGTTATTCGGGCTGCAACACTTTGGTCGTCGACGCCAATCCTCGCTCAAGGCCGGATGCGTGATAGGCTCACACGACTGCCGGCAACGCTGGATGGCTCTGTTTCAACTGTCTATTCGATGGCCAGGCCGATCGGGACGTACCGTATCGCCGGTGACTTTCTTGGTCGCGCTGGTTCATTGTCACCGGCGATACGGAACGTCCCGATCTCCAAGCTAAGGCCAGCGGTTGGCAACGCCCATCTACGGTCACTCATTCGGCATTGGCAGCATTTGCCTCGCTTCAACGGGCGGAAACGGGGTTCACGTCACCAATGGTTCGATTTGTCTATCCCCTCCGGGACTCACCATTGGTGACGACAACCCCGTTTCCGCCTCCCGCTGGTCACCGCGCCAAGCCCGTAGCGGAAACCAACTCCGGAAAGGTTGTCTTCGATTTCACCGCCCAATACAATGGCCAAGTGCTGTCCGCTGCTAAGCGGAACTGGGAACCGAATAACCAAGCCATGCACCGGAGTGGCGGTGGTCGGGTTTTCTCGAAGTCACGTCGTCCCCCGCCACCCGGTGATGGCAAACGTTCCCCCACATACTTGAATGACAACCTACCACCGCTACGTACTGGATGATGCGGCAACCATCTCGCTTCCCGAGTTGGAAACAGCCCTTCGATCCATCGACGACGCATACCGCTTTGACGGTGAGGCGTTAGTTCGCGGTGACCACGATTGCGCTCTTCAAATTGACGTCACGGAGCGTGGGTCAGATATTTTCGACGACGACATTGATCTTCTCATTGGCTTCGCGACAAAGCGACGTGACCATGATGGGCTGGTCGCGAGACTGAACGGCGGGACTTGCATGGTGACAATGCAAGTTGTCAGCTACTCGGACGAATCTGCTATCGAACATGTTTTTGGCACTCTCAGCCAATTGCACTCTGGATTGACTGTATACGAGGGTGGTATATTCGATACTCCCGAACCGACACATCCGTGGATTAAAACAGCGCTCAACGTCGTGCGAGGTATCGGTGGAAATCGGGGGGAACCATGACATGCACGGGAGCACGGCTTGCGGCGTTTCTTGCAATGGATAGTCGACTCTCCGTGCCCCGTGATGTCCGCCGTTATCCCGACGAAAGCGCGGAGTGCCGACCGGATGCTTGCGATTGGGCTTTGCATCGCCCGAATGCCGGGTGTGCCGACTGGCTTTGATGCAACGGTTGTCTCGAATTGACGTACGAACACGACGTACTGCATCGCCGGAAAATCTCTCGGTAATGCTGATCTATTTTTTCCGGCGATGCAGAACGTCGTGTTCTCCAAGTTGCTGCCGACGTTTTGCAACGCTCGAAACTTGCGGCTGTTTAACCATTGGAGCGGCTTGCGTTGCTTCCACGGGCCGAAACGGGGACACTCTCGCCAATGGCTCGATTTGTCTTTTCCCACCATGACAACCCATTGGCGAGAGAGTCCCCGTTTCGGCCAACCTTCGATTACGATCAACACCCGCTGGACGACCGCAATGCTCGATTTGCTTGCTGCCGAATCCAGCGCCCGCTAGAATCTAGCGACGCGGTTCCCGCTGCCCAAAACCCGAATTGCGGTGCCGGCTGGGACGGGATAACCATGACATGCACCGGAGTGGCGGTGGTCACGTTTTTTCGAAATCACGACTTTCGCCGCCACCCGGTGATGTCGAGCGTTATCCGACTGAAATGCACGTAGACATTCGCGATGCCAGCACACACGATGCCGCTGCAATCTCGCTCTTGGTGTCATCGCTTGCCCGCGAGCACATTGGCCCTTCGCTCGGGCCTGGTGGGCTCGACGTGCTGATCGCAAGCCTGGACTTTGATTCGACGCTACAGCGACTTAAAGACGACTGGCTTCATCTAGCCGCATTCGATGATCGCGACCTCGTCGCCGTTGTCGTCGTTAAACCACCGATCCACCTGTACCATTTGTTCGTTCGTTCCGATTTGCAGCGCTCGGGAATTGGCACTAAACTGCTCGACGAAGCCGACCGTCGCGTCCAACGCTCATGTGGCTTGCGCCTTGCTACTGTCAACTCCTCACTCAACGCTGTTTCCGCTTACATGCGCTTTGGTTTCAAGCCCGATGGGGGCGTGGTCGATATTGATGGCGTTCGGTTTCAACCGATGTCTCGGCATGACTGCGGATAACCAACGGTTGCAACGGAGTGGCGGTGGTCGGCGACTTCGTTTGCTTGCACGGGCACTCCCGCCACCCGCTGAACCGAACCGTTATCCGACTCGGCGCGTGGAGTTGCGCGGTCCTGATGCTCAGCGGATGGTGCGCTGAACGCATGCCCGATGATTCGTGCGCTCGACAAATGCTCGATGATCGGTGCGCTGCCTCTGTTCTCGTTGACCGGTGCGCCCGACGCGCTGCTGGCATCGACTCGTGTAAACTTGCTTGACTGACTCGTCTTTGATACGATCACACCTCGACAGTTGTCACCCACGTGGGCGAAGTCCAGGCTGGCGGCGTCCCGCCGTTGTTTTCTGCTCTCGCAGCCCACCGCGGCGACATTCCGTCGTTGTTTTCCGCTCGCGCGGCCCATGCTCGCTGGCAGTCCGCCTCGTATCCACAATCGCGGATAACCAACGCATGCAACGGAGCGTCGGTGGTCGGCGGCTCACTTTGCTTGCAAGATCACTCCCGACGCCCGCTGATGCGGACCGTTATTGGCACCTAGCAACCGTGAAGCCAACACCTGACCAGATCGTCGCCGTCTTGGACCATTTTGCTGAACTGTGTGACAAACGGTTTTCAACGTACCGAAAACTACGACGGTACGCCGTCATGC